>CAZNQZ010000036.1:0-12321 GCA_964575245.1 uncultured Lachnobacterium sp.
AAAATTAAACACAAAAGTTATGATAAGAAACAGTAAGCCTTGCCGGGTTCTCCCGTTACAGAGGTATGGCATCGGAATTTGTCCTGTGCCGGAAAGTGCGGATTATATCCGAATTTAGGTGGTATCACGGACTTGTTTATCGTTCGCCCTAAGCTGATGTAATATTGGCATAGGGCTTTTTTGTGTTCAAATGCAAAAATGGAGGTATCCTTATATGAAACTTGAAAAACTTGTCGGAGAGCGTTTCCGGGAAAGACCGTCAGACTGTATCGTTGACAGCCACGCTTTGATGGTGCGTGGCGGCTATATGAAGTATGTAGCAAATGGTATTTTTTCTTCCTATATGCCTTTGAAAAGAGTTACTCGTAAAATTGAACAAATCATTCGTGAAGAGATGGACGCTATTGACGGACAGGAAGTGCAGTTTCCTGTTGTTATGCCCGCTTCTATCTGGCAGGAGTCAGGCAGATACGAAAGCATCGGCAAAGAAATGGCTCGCTTTCATGACCGCAGCGGCAGCCCTCTTGTTCTTGGTATGACGCACGAAGAAGCCGCCGTTCATCTTGTTCGTGATTACGCGCAAAGTTATATGAAATATCCTTTTATGGTGTATCAGATCCAGACCAAGTTCCGTGACGAAGCAAGACCGAGAGCAGGGCTGATCCGTGTGCGTGAATTTACGATGAAGGACGCGTACTCTTTCCACACAAGTCAAGAAGATTTAGAGGAATATTACGAAAAGTGTCATAAGGCTTATGAGCGCATTTATGCAAGAGCAGGCTTGCCGGAGGTTATTTCCGTTGCTTCTGATTCCGGTATGATGGGCGGCAATATTTCTCACGAGTTTATGCTGCTCACCCCGATTGGTGAAGACTCTATTGCCATCTGCACAGAATGCGATTACCGTGCCAACATGGAGGCGGCAGAGTGTATCATTCACAACGAAAGAAACGGTATTTCTGATGAATTGACTTTAGTGCATACCCCAAACATCCACACCATTGAGGAGGTATGCGAGTTCTTGCATTGTGATGAAAAGACCTCTTGCAAGGCGGTTGTGTATCAGCGCAATTCGGATGACCGTTATATCGTATTGTTTATCCGTGGCGATCTTGAGGTCAATGAAACCAAGCTCACCAACTATTTAGGCTATGATATCCATCCTGCGATTATCACCGTGGAAAGCGGACTCAACGCAGGATACATCGGTCCTGTTAATCTGAACGGTAATTTTACGGTTCTGTATGACCGTTCCCTTGAAGGAATGAACAATCTTTCCTGCGGTGCGAATGTATGCGAATACCACTACACAGGTCTTGATATGAACCGTGACGTGGAAGGTGCGAAATACCACGATTTTGCCAAGATACAGGAAGGAGGCATTTGTCCGCATTGCGGCAAGCCTGCCATTACGGTATCCCATGGCATAGAGGTGGGTAACATCTTCCAGCTCGGCACCAAATACACCAGGTCTATGAATATGACTTATATCGACAAGGACGGCGAAACGCAGTATCCGATTATGGGGTGCTATGGTATCGGTGTCGGCAGACTTGCCGCTTCCATCTGCGAGGCTCATCACGATGAATATGGTCCGGTATGGCCTTTGGCAGTTGCACCGTGGCAGGTACACATCTGCGCTGTTCGTGCAGACGACGCTGAGGTAAAGGCTTATGCCGATAAGCTTTATGAAGAACTGCAAAGCAAGGGTGTCGAGGTCATTTATGATGACCGCAGGGTAAGTGCCGGAGTTATGTTCTCGGATGCTGACTTGATCGGTGTACCGTTGAGAGTGATCGTCAGCCCCCGAAATATGAAGCAGAATATCGTTGAAATCGTTTCGAGAGATAAGAGCTTTTCTGCAAATGCTCCTATAGATAAGGCTACAGATGAAGTGCTGAACATACTGTCAGAGGCACAATCTGAAGCCGGATGACGACAAGCTGAATATTCCGCTGTTCATGGCTGACCCGACGGATCGGCTGATGGGGCCGGCGTTGGCCCGGCGGCCTTAGACCAGCGCGCCCACCAGCTCTGCGATGTCCTCCACCCCGTGTCTTTTCATATACTCCTCAATGCCGGAAATCACCTTTTCGGTGGCGAGCGGGTCCACAAAGTTCGCGGTGCCGATGGATACCGCACAGGCCCCCGCCAGGATCATCTCGATGGCATCCGCCGCGTTCATGATGCCCCCCATGCCGATAATCGGAATGCTTACCGCCTGCGCAGCCTGATACACCATCCGCACCGCGATCGGATGGATGGCGGGGCCGGACATCCCGCCGGTCTTGTTGGCAAGCACAAAGGTTCTCTTTTCAATGTCAATCTTCATGCCCGTGAGGGTGTTGATCAGGGAGAGGGCGTCCGCGCCCCCCGCCTCGGCCGCCCGCGCGATCTCCGCAATGTCCGTGACATTCGGGGACAGCTTCATAATGACCGGCTGCTTTGCATATTTTTTCACCTCGCGGGTGATCGCATACACAGCCTGCGGGTCTGTGCCGAAGGCGATGCCGCCCTCCTTCACGTTTGGACAGGAAATATTGATCTCCATCATGTCGATCGGCTCATTGGCCAGACGCTCCACCACCGCCAGATACTCCTCTGTGGAATGCCCGCAGACATTGACAATAATTTTTGTGTCAAACTGCCTCAAAAACGGAATATCCCGCTGGCAGAACAGGTCGATGCCGGGGTTCTGCAATCCCACGGCGTTCAGCATTCCCCCATATACCTCCGCGACGCGCGGGGTTGGATTGCCCTCCCACGGGACGGAAGCCACCCCCTTGGTCACCACGGCTCCCAGATGGTTCAGATCCACATATTCGCCGTACTCGGCTCCGGAACCGAAGGTACCGGAGGCCGTCATCACCGGGTTTTTCAACGTCACACCGCACAGATTCACACTCATATTCATCACAGCTCAACCTCCCTCGCATCAAACACCGGACCGTCCTTACAGATCCGCTTGTTGTTCACGTTTGAATGGGCATCCTTTTCCACAGTTTTGCACACACAGGCCAGACAGGCCCCTATCCCACATGCCATGCGCTCCTCCATGGAGATAAAACAATCCATGCCATTTTCCGCAGCGTAGCCCTTGAGTGCCCGCAGCATCGGCTTCGGCCCGCAGGCGTAGATGACATCCGCCGTCAGGCCATGCTCCCGGATGGCATCCAATACATTGCCCTTCGTCCCCACGCTGCCGTCCTCAGTGGCTGCCAGACACTCTCCCAGCTCCTTAAACTCGTCCAGAAGAAAGGTCTCTCTGTCCCGGTAACCCATCACCATCTGAAAATCCGGAATTTCTCCGGACGCAAGACCCTGCGCAGCTCCCGCGCGGATATCCTTCGCCAGCTGCAGCATCGGCGGCACGCCGATGCCTCCGCCGACCAGAAACGCCTTTTTCCCCGGCTGCACCGTAAACCCATTGCCGAGCGGCCCCATGACCCGCACCGGGTCTCCCTCCGCGAGCTGTGAAAATTCTTCTGTCCCCGTGTGTTCTCCTGTCACCCGGTACACAAGCCGGATGATCCCCTCCTTGCGGTCAATCCCGCACAGGCTGATGGGCCTTGGCAGCAGCTTACTGCTGTCCCTGCAATACAGAGACACAAACTGCCCCGCCCGCGCGGGTGCAGCAATCTCCGGTGCCCGCAGCACCAGATCGTAAATATTTCCGCCGAGTGCGCGCTGCGCAAGCACTCCGGCGGTTTCTATCTTTTTTTCCATACTCCAATCTCCTGTTTTCTGAACATCAGCCCATGCAAAATCTGCCTTTGGCCAATGAGCTGATCCATCCTCATACATTCAAAAACCACTCTACCGATACAGCACATAATCCTGCATCTCACGGATAAACCCGCCCGCGGACAGCGCAGAGGCCGCCCGGTCCGGATATTCCTTCACGGAAATCCGTTTCTTTCCCGGAAAAATCCTGCCGCTGCGAAACTCCTCCGCAAAAGCTTTCAGCGCCTCCTGCTGCCCTTCTTCCCCGAAGCAGCGCAGCGTCTTGCCCTGCCGCTCGAAAACCATAATGGGAAGGCCGCCTCGAAAAGCCACCGCGGTTCCCGGCACCTGAATAAAGCTGCGTTCTTTCCCGTGCGCCAGCAGCTTCCCCCAGGGCTGCATGGGATCGGCGGCGTTCATCCAGCAGAGCTCCTCCTGCGGGTGCATCAGCTGCGCCGTGACGCTCTCGAAATCCTTTCCGCGGAGAAACTGCGCTCCCGAAAGTCCTCTCACAAAATAGCCCCTGCGCACTTGTCCCGTGTACTCCCATATCCGCAGAAGCTTCAGTGCCTCCTGCCAGGACAGCCCCCATGCTGCAGCTGTCTCCCGGCACAGAATCACATAGCGGTCAAAGCATCGCTCCATCTGCTCCTGAACCGTCAGCGGGCGCAGCGGCCTCACCAGATCAAACCGCCCTGCCTGCAGCACCTTCACTCTGGCGCCAACCCGCTGCCGGGCCGCTGCCTTGCGCAGCTTATCCCGATTCAGCCACTGCCGCACCGGCACAAAGCTGTCCGCACATACGAGCCCCTTTTCCAGCAGGGACAGCAGTGTGTCATGGGGGGATTCCCCGTCCAGCACATGGCTTAACGCCTGAGGAAAGCTGGCTCCCCGCCGGGCCAATGCCTCCGCGATCCGCCTCTCCCGGTCGGAGAGTTCCTCCCAGGGCACTTCCACGCTGCGATTCCAGTCAATCTCCTCCGCGGAATCAAAGCAGAGCCTGCTATCCTCCAGATGCCAGAAATAATCCCCTCTGGCGAGAAATGCGTCCAGCTGCGCCTCCCGATAGCCGCGCACCCTTGCCGGAAAAAACAGTTCCTCCCAGATAGACGCGGGCAGCGCAAGGCCCGCGAAGGATTTTACCGTTTCCTCAAGCGCATGCTCCGCCGGGGCCAGTCGCCATATGCGGGACATCAGCAACGCCGCATAGCTCTCCGGCGGACAGGTCGCAATCTCCTCCCGCCGGTTTTTCAGGGTACGGATTCTGGCCCGACGATACAGCCGGGCGTGAAAATATACGCCCTCCTCGGCCTCCACTTCCCCCCTGCCTCTAAGCTCCTCCAGCACCAGCCGGGCCTCCTCCACGGTCCATCCGTAGCGCATGGCCACCTGTTTTGCCGCTGCCCCGCCCCGATAGCGCAGCATCCGCCGTACAATGTCCGCCGCCGCTCCGCTCCGGGCGGACGCAAACGCCTCCTCATACTGCTCCTGCTGCTCTGCGGCAATCCAGAGCCCCTGCTCCAGATACAGGGCGCGCTCCTCTCTGGCCAGCATATCCAGCCACTCCACGGGAACCTCCAGCTCCCCCGCCGCCAGATCGCCCTCGGTCATCAACAGAGTGTGGAGCTGCTTTTCATCCTGTGGCAGCCTCTCCCTCTCATGGGCGCGTGCCAGCTCCTCCCTGCCGGGACGCAGCAGCTCCTTTTCCTGCCGCAGCGCCTCCTCCACCGCCGCCTGAACTCCCCGGGGTGTGGGCGCGTAATTGTACATCTCCGCCGCCTCCTGGCTCCACTGCAGCGGCAGCGACATTGGCGAGGCGGTCTCCGTGTAGATGTCCCTGATCCGAACCTCTCCTGCCTGAATGCTCTCCAGAAGCTCCCGCACTCCCGCAATGTCCCACAGCTGGTTCATGCACTCCCTTCTGGTCTCCCGCATCAGCGGATGTTCCTTCTCCCCCGCCACCTGATCCAGCATCTCTGCACTGCGGAGCCGCTGCACCCACAGGGGCTGTCTGCTCCTTCCCCGCACCCCCATCATCAGCGCTCTGCCGCAGTTGTAGCGGAAGGCCATGTTAAACAGGGGCGTGGAGGGCAAAAGAGCCGCCAAAATCGCCTCCGAGGACTCCGCATCCACCCGGTACAAAAGTCCCTCCGGCATGGCCTCGTCCTCATAGGAATACAGCAAAAATCCATCCTCCTCATCCACGCTGCCCACATTGATCCCCATTTCCGACTGCGCCTGCCGGGATGCCAGCAGAGCCAGCGGACCGTTGACCTGACGCCCAAAAATCGAATGCACCATCAACTGGCTGTGGCCGGACTCATCCCTGAAATGCTCCAGCAGAATGGTCCGGTCATCGGGCAGGCTCCCCGTCGCCGCGATCTGCCGCTGCAGATAAGAGGCCGCCAGTCCCGCAGCCGGCTCATCCAGGCCCAGCGCTCCCAGCGCCTCCGTAAGCCGTCCGCTGTGCTCCGCCTCCTGCAGCTTGCGCAGCATTCTGCCAAATGCAGCTCCGGTCTCCTTATTTCTCCCCTTTAATTCCCCATGCCAAAAGGGCAGCCTTGCCCCCTCCACCGGGGCCTGTACTACCGTCACCGTATCTCTGCTGATCTCCGTCACACGCCACGCGAAAGCGCCCAGAATGAACCGGTCTCCCTTCTGGGTCTCATAGACAAATTCCTCGTCCACCTCCCCCACCTTCACGCCGTCCTCGGTGCGCACCGTGTAGAGGCCCTTGTCTGGAATGGTTCCCCCCGCAGACACTGCCAGCATCCTGCTGTAACCGTCCCCCTCCACTCTCCCGTGGATGCGGTCATACAAAATCCGGGGACGCACCGGAATTTCCCGCTTGTGTTCATAATCTCCGGCCAGCATTTCCAGCACGGCATTTACGTCCTCCCGTGTGACATGTCGAAACGGCCAAGCTCTGGGCAGGATCTGCATGACAGTCTCCACCTCATAGCCCCGAAAGGCTGCCATAGACACCAGATGCTGGGAGAGAATATCCAGACAGCCCTCCGGGGGATTCAGCCGCTCCACCCGGTTTTCACGGGCCAGCTGTGCCGTCATGCCGCAGAGCACACACTCCGCCGCCGTCCTCGGGAACAGGTACATCACACTGGTGCGGGATGGATTGTGCCCTGCCCGCCCCAGTCTCTGCAGGGTTCCGGATACGGTGCGGGGACACCCCACCTGCAGCACCTGATCGATCTCGCCCACATCAATCCCAAGCTCCATGGAGGAGGTTGCGCACAAAAGCCGCAGTCTGCCCTCCCGCAGGGCTGCCTCCGTCTCCTGCCTCTGCTCCCTGGCCAGACTCCCGTGATGGACGCGGGCAAAATCCTCCCCGCCCAAAAGATTGACGTAGTAGGCCAGTTTTTCCGCATAGCGTCTGCCCTCCACAAAGGCGATCACGCTGCGGTTTCCCTGACAGTATCGGTACACCAGCTCTGCCAGCTCCTGCCACAGCGGGTCTTTCCGCTTCCTGTGCACGTCCGCATAGGGCCCCAGAATCCTAAGCTGCACACTCTTTTCCATGGAGGGAGCCGCCACCGTCACCGGCTCGGGCGCCAGATACTGCGCTGCCCCCTCCAGAGGGGCAATAGTCGCAGACAACCCGATGCGCTGCAACGGCTCTTTACACAGGGCGTCCAGCCTGGCCAATGACAGCATCAGATGAGCGCCCCTCTTGGTGTCGATCAGCGCGTGAAGCTCGTCTATGATGACTGCCTTCGCGGTGCATAACATGTTCTGTCCGGTTTTGCTTGTCAGCATGAGGTAGAGGGATTCCGGGGTAGTTATCAGGATATGGGGCGGCTTTTTCACCATCTGCTGCCGCTCGCGCGCTGAAGTGTCCCCGGTCCGGATGGCAACGGAGAGCAGCTCCTGCCCGCCGATGCCCTCCAGAGGCCGCCGCAGGTTTTCGCGGATATCCGCCGCCAGTGATTTTAAAGGCGACACATAGATGAGCTGCAGCCCGCGGGGAAGACTCCCCTCCCGTGCGCAGGCTGTCAGCCTGTCGAGAAACACCAGAAAGGCCGAGAGAGTCTTGCCCGTCCCGGTCGGGGCAGACACCAGCACATGCCCTCCTGCCGCTATGGCAGGCCAGGCCACCTCCTGCACCGGGGTTGGCTTCCCCAGCGTCTCCCGAAACCAGGCCGCCGTTTCTCTGTTAAAAATAGCAAGACAGTCCTTCATAGTTTTATGGGCGGGCGGCCAGCGCCCCCGCGATGTCCGCAATCATATCCTGTACGGCGAGACGCGACGCATCCGCAAAATTCTCCGGCGTAATTCCTTTTTCCCGATACTGCTCCTGCTTATAAGCCGCAATGATCCCCCGGGAGGAATTTACAATGGCCCCCAGGCCGTCCTCATTAAAGAAATGTACGAGGTCTGCGCCCCTTCCGCCCTGCGCCCCGTAGCCCGGCACAAGGATCAGGCACTTTGGCATCAGGGAACGCAGGATTTTTCCCTGCTGGGGATAGGTTGCCCCCACAACGGCTCCCACATAGCTGTAAGCGTCGCCCATGCAGTCATTTCCCCACTCCGCCACCTTCTCGCCCACATGCTCATACAGCGGCCTTCCGTCGATCAGGCGGTCCTGAAACTCCCCGCTGGAGGGGTTAGAGGTCTTCACCAGAACGAATATTCCCTTTTTGTGAGCCCTGCAGACCTCGACAAAGGGCTTGACCCCGTCTGTCCCCAGATAGGGATTGACCGTGGCGAAATCCTCGTCGAAGGCGGCATACGACTTTTCGCCGATCTGCACCGAGCCGAGGTGCGCGTCGGCGTAGGCGGCGGAGGTGGAGCCGATATCGCCGCGCTTGACATCCCCGACCACAATCAGCCCCTTCTCATGGCAGTAATCCACCGTCCGCTTAAATACCGCGACACCCTCAACGCCAAACTGCTCGTACATCGCAATCTGCGGCTTTACCGCCGGAACGAGGTCACAGACCGCATCCACAATCGCCCGGTTAAACTGCCAGACCGCCTCCGCGGCTCCCGCGGGGTTCTCCCCATACTGCCCGTAGGCCGCCCTTTTGATATGCTCCGGCACGTAATCCAGCATCGGGTCCAGCCCCACCACAACCGGGGCTCCCGTCTTTTTTATTTTTTCAATAAGCTTATTAATCATCGCCTGCCCTCCTCCTCATATACAATATTTCCGTCACAGATCGTGTACTTGACGCGGCCTTTGACCTCTCTCCCATGAAACGGCGTGTTGCGCCCCTTCGAGGCAAACTCGTTTTTGTCGATGCAGTAAGTCTCATTCGGATCAAAAATCACGAGATCCGCAGCCTTGCCCGGCTGGATGTCTCCCTTGTCAATTCCCACGATCCGCGCGGGGTTATAGCTCATCTTCTCCGCCATCTGCATCGGCGTCAAATAGCCGCCCAGCACGAGCTCTGTGTAGGTCAGACAGGCGGCGGTTTCCAGCCCCACAATGCCGAAGGGGGCCTTTTTCATGGAGGTGTTCTTCTCCGCGAAGGTGTGTGGAGCATGGTCGGTCGAGATCACCTCCATGGTTCCGTCCTGCAGCCCCTCCCTGAGCGCCTCCACATCGCGGCTTGTCCGAAGCGGCGGATTCATCTTGTAATTGGTGTCCGCATCCGTGTCCTGCGGCACCAGAATTCCCGCGTCAACAGTCGGAACATACTCTTTGATGTCGTCGGACGTCAGCGTGAAATGGTGCGGGCACACCTCCGCGGACAGCTTAAGCCCGCGGCTCTTTCCCATGCGCACAAGATCCACCGAGGCCTCCGTGGAGCAATGACACAAATGCAGCTGTACGCCGGTATCCTTGCAGAGGAGGATATCCCTCGCAATGATCACATCCTCCACCGCGTTCGTAATTCCCGGCATTCCGAGCTCCTCCGCATTTTTGTCCGCGTTCATGACTCCGCCAGCCACCATATTGATATCCTCACAGTGGGCGAGTACCGGAATGCCAAGGCGCGCCGCCTCCAGCATCCCCTCCCGGTAAACCCGGGCGTTCATCACCGATTTGCCGTCCTCACTGATGGCCGGGCTCCCCGCTTTTACCATTCCCTCGATATCCGCAAGCTCCTCTCCCTTTTGTCCCTTTGTGACGGCTCCGACCTGCAGCACATGGATGCACTCTCCCGCAGCCGCCTTTCGGTGGACATAGTTCACCACGTCCACACAGTCCGCCACCGGTCGGGTATTGGGCATTGCGAGCACAGTTGTATAGCCGCCGTGGGCCGCAGCCGCCATCCCGCTGAAAATGTCCTCCTTCTGTTCGTAGCCGGGATCACGAAAATGCACATGCATGTCGATAAAACCGGGCATAACATAGCAGCCCTTTGCGTCTATGACGCGGTCCGCCTTTTTTTGGAGATTTTCACCGATGGCCGCCACCTCGCCATCCTCCACATAGACATCCGCCCTTCCGTCCATCTGCGTGGCCGGATTGATCACATGTCCGCCCTGAATGAGTATTTTCATAGTCGTTATCCCTTTCCGCCTTTTTTCGTCCTGACCGCAGCCACGTTCGACATCCTTCCGACGGTCCTGATCTTCTGCCCTGTCTCTCCCTCGTCCGAAGCTGTCTTCCGGTACGCCCGAACCCGATAGTAATAGGTCTTGTTCCCTTTCAGTCCCCGGTCGTTGTAGACCGTTGTTTTACCTCCCTTTACGGATGCCACCTTCTTAAAACCGCCATATGGACTGGCAGAACGAAAAATCTCATAGCCGGACGCAGCGGCCACGCTCTCCCATGTCAGGGTGATACTGTCCGCTGCGGCTTTCTTTTTCCTGAGCTTCCCTGCCTTCGCCAGCTTGTCTCCTCCAAGGGAAGAGGTGTACGCCTTGATGCACCAGTTCCCCGTCTGAGTCTCAACTCCAAGGAGCTTGGAGCCCGGCACAATCGGATCGTCCGTCATATCCATCCAGCCGTCCTCCGTCCGCACAAAGCTCTGCCCCTCCTCCAGTGAAACCTCTGTCATGTACTGAAGAAAACGGATTTTTATCCCGCATTCCACATCTACACCGACCTCTTCCACCACCACCGAAAACAGAGAACCCCTGGCAAGCGGTATGGGATTCTTCAACGGAATCGTGTGTGCGCCCGAATACTGGATCCTCCCTGAGAGAGTTGCGGCCAGAAAGCCGCTGTTTGGCCTGGCCGGATCACTCAGATCCGTATAAATCCGGATCGTATACGCCGCGTCGGAGTTTCCCGTCGTCTGAAAAAGAACTGCCTCCAGCGACTCGTTTGCTTCGCCCTGCACCTGAAACACGTTTGCGACAGCTCCAAATTTCTGATCCCAAAGGACACTTTCACAATAGACTCCGCCGTCATACTGGTAATTATAGTCGTAATTGGCCGCATCCTCAAAATCCAGAATCCACACCTCGTCCCCCAGCGACTCGTCACAGTAAGAGATCCAGAAATAAGCGGAGGTATCTTCGTTGTAGGTGCCACTGTCACTCCAGCTGTTGCGGACGAGCCATGCGCCGTTTTTCGGCGCGGGAAGCGAAAAATTGCGTGCAGGAAAGTTGTCGTCCCAGCCGACAATATTGACGGCATGGTTGGGAAGCTTCGCCTTCTCATAGCAGTAATAGGTCGGGACGGTTCTCCCCATGTAAGTCCCGGAACCCGCAAATTTCGCCCTTTCAACCGCGTTCTGCGCCGCACAGAAATTAATTCCCGCCGCCCCGTGCTTCATGATCTCCCGCTTCAGCGCATCCGTGTTTTTTTGCATGCTGAGCCGGTACGCATTCTGAAGGTGCACGCTGCTGTTTTTTCGGACATCCTCTCCCCGAAGCGCCAGCGGGCTGCCTGCCTGCTCATAGGGCAGAAAGGACTCTTCGGTCAGCCCCTTCCACTGGAGCAGTGTCTGCACCGCAAAGTTCAGATTCCCCCCGAGATTCAGAAAATCATTGCCGCGAAGCAGCGTAATACTGTCTCCCCTGAGACCGCCAAAGGCGTCCTCAAGGGGATGATAGGAGGCATAGCTCAGCTCCAGCTCACTGTAATCCACCGTGCGGTCCGCCGCCGCATTGTCAACGATCATGTCGAACTCCGCAAGCCCAACCGCCGAAAAAGACCAGCAGTCATTATATTTCTGCACCCGCGTCGTGGGAAAACGCGCGTTCACCTCTTCGATGTCATTCATGTATGCCGAAGGAGGAGCATTCTCCTCAAGCATAGATGCCCTCACATCCGTCCCCTGCGATCCGGCAAATAATACTGCCAGCAGTATCAGCAAAACTCCCGCAATTTTTTTCATAGCTTCTCCTGTCTCAATCTATGCCGGCACAGGCAATCACATCCGCCATATCGTAATGTCCGGCAGGCTTACCCTTCAGAAATTTTGCCGCCTCCACTGCCCCCTTGGCAAAGACGGCCTTGGAGTACGCGGTGTGCTTAAACTCGATCACCTCATCCTGCCCGGCAAAGATCACCTCATGCTCCCCCACAATATTTCCTCCCCGCACCGCGGAAATTCCAATCTCGTAAGTGTCTCGTTTTCTTCGCTCCTTGCTGCGGTCGTAGGTGTAGGAGTATGCGTTGTCAAGCGCCTCATTCATCGAGTCTGCCAGCGCAAGCGCCGTGCCGCTGGGCGCGTCGAG
>CAZNQZ010000037.1:0-2513 GCA_964575245.1 uncultured Lachnobacterium sp.
TGATGAAGCTTCTTGGGAGCTATCTGGGCAACTGCATGAAGACCGCGGAAAAGAACAATATGTGCGTGCGGGTGATCGGCGAGATCGGGCGTCTGTCTGAAGCGTTTCAGAAGAAAATCCGTGATCTGGAGCAGGCTTCCGCGGAAAATACAGGGCTGAAGCTGACAATTGCAATCAACTACGGGAGCAGGGATGAGATGGTCCGTGCGATGCGGTGCATGGCGGAGGACTGTGTGAACGGACGCCTGTCGGTGGAAGACATCGACGAGGAGCGCTTCTCCTCTTATCTGGACACACGGGGGCTGCCGGACCCGGATCTTCTGATCCGCACAAGCGGCGAGCAGCGTCTGTCCAACTATCTGTTGTGGCAGCTCGCGTATACGGAATTTTATTTTACGCAGGTGCCGTGGCCGGATTTTCACAGAGAACATCTTATGGACGCGATTCGCGCATATAATCAGAGAGAGCGCCGCTTTGGCGGACTGGAAAAGGAGGGCGGGACATCTCATGTTTAAGACAAGACTGTTGAGCGGAATCGTACTGGTGATTCTTGCACTGATTCTCATCATTCCGGGAGACAGGATTCTGCTGGCCGCCTCGTTTGTCATCTCCTGCATCGGTATGTTTGAGCTGTACCGGGTGCTGGAGATTCATAAGAGCGTGCTGGCGCTGCTCGGTTATCTGGCGGCAGCCGTCTATTACGCAGATCTGAAATGGAAGTTTTTGGGCGATCCGATGCCGGTTTTTATGGGATTTCTGATCCTTCTCATGTTCGTGTTTGTGTTTTCGTACCCGAAGTATACGGCGAGGCAGATTATGAAGGCCTTTTTCGGTCTTTTCTACGTGGCAGTCATGTTGTCCTACGTCTATCAGATCCGTATGCTGGAGCGTGGGCTCTATCTGGCATTTCTGGTGTTTTTGTGCTCGTGGGGATGTGACACCTGTGCCTACTGCGTGGGCGTGCTGATCGGTAAGCACAAGATGTCGCCGAAGCTGAGTCCGAAGAAATCCGTGGAGGGCGCGGTGGGAGGCGTTGTGGGGTCCGCGCTGCTCGTGGCAGGATACAGCTGGATTTTCCGCGCCCAGATGGGGATTGACGGCGTGCAGACGGCGGTTCTAGCCGGAATTGCGGCCGTCGCGGCACTCATCTCCATGGTGGGGGACCTGACCGCCTCCGCAATCAAACGGAATTACGAGGTCAAGGATTACGGTCGCCTGATCCCGGGACACGGCGGCATTCTGGACCGTTTTGACAGCATGATCATCACGGCGCCGATCATTTACTACCTCTTAGTCTATTTCATTTAGGAGTGACGATGTGATGGGACATAAAAAAATTGCAATTCTGGGTTCTACCGGCTCCATCGGGACACAGACGCTCTCGGTTGTGGAGGAGCACGGGGACATCGAGGTGGTGGCGCTGGCGTGCGGCGGAAACCTCGCGCTCATGGAGAAGCAGATGCGGCGGTTCTCTCCGAAGCGGGTGAATGTGTGGGAGGAGCGGGATGCCGCCAGGCTGAGAGTGCGCACGGCGGATCTGAACATTCCGATCAGCTTCGGGATGGAGGGGCTGATCGAGACTGTGGTCATGGAGGAGATCGAGCTTCTGGTGACGTCGATCGTCGGGATGCGGGGCATAAAACCGACGATCGCGGCGATTGCGGCGGGAAAGGACATTGCGCTGGCAAACAAGGAGACGCTGGTGACGGCGGGGCACATCATTATGCCGCTGGCGCGCGAAAAGGGTGTGTCGATCCTGCCGGTGGACAGTGAGCACAGCGCAATTTTCCAGTCCCTGCAGGGGAGCGCGGGCAATCCGCTCCGCAGGATCTGGCTGACGGCGTCCGGCGGGCCGTTCCGCGGAAGGAGCAGGGAGGAGCTTGCCTGTGTGCAGGCGGAGGATGCTTTAAAGCACCCGAACTGGAGCATGGGAAAAAAGGTGACCATCGACTCCTCGACCCTTGTGAACAAGGGGCTTGAGGTGATGGAGGCCAGATGGCTCTTCGACGTGTCTCTGGACCAGATTGCGGTGGTGATCCATCCGCAGAGCGTAATCCACTCCGCCGTGGAGTATGAGGACGGAAGCGTCATCGCGCAGCTCGGCGTGCCGGATATGAGGCTGCCGATTCAGTACGCGCTGTACTACCCCAGGCGCAGGACGCTGTCCGGGAGCAGGCTTGACCTCTTTGCACAAAACGCCCTGACCTTTGAGCGGCCGGACACAGATACCTTCCGGGGGCTTGCGCTGGCGTACCTTGCCATGGAGCGGGGCGGAAATGCGCCGACGATGTACAACGCCGCCAATGAGTGCGCAGTCGAGCTGTTTTTGAATCACAGGATCGCATATCCCGAGATCGCGGAGGTCATTGAGGCAGCGTTGGAATACGGCAGATGGGTGGATCATCCGGATGTGGACGCAATTCTCGCGACAGAGCGGGAAATTCATGAATTTGTAGAGAGCAGGTGGAAAAATTGAGTATTGTGTTGGCATTAATTCTTTTCAGTATTATCGT
>CAZNQZ010000037.1:2523-12280 GCA_964575245.1 uncultured Lachnobacterium sp.
ATTTTTCATGAGCTGGGACATTTCTGGCTGGCGAAGGCCAACGGAATCCGGGTGAATGAGTTCTGTCTGGGCCTGGGACCGACGATTGTCGGCTTTCAGCGGGGAGAGACCAAATACTCGATCAAGCTGCTGCCCTTCGGCGGCGCGTGTATGATGGAGGGAGAGGACGCGGCGTCCGAGGATGAGCGGGCCTTCGGGAAAAAATCGGTGTGGGCGCGCATGAGCGTTGTGTTTGCGGGGCCTTTCTTTAATTTTATCATGGCCTTTGTGTTTGCGTTTATCATTATATGCTGTGAGGGCTGTGACAAGCCGAAAATTACAGAGATGATCGAGAACTATCCCGCCGCGGAGGCGGGGATGCAAGCGGGGGACACGGTTTTGAAGATCAACGGCTTTGCCGTCCACTTCTATCGCGATATCAGCGCCTACTCGCTCTTTCATCCGGGGGAGACTGCCAAAATCACTTACGAGCGGGACGGGGAGCGCTATACCACGACGCTGACTCCAAGGTATGACGAGGAGAGCGGGCAGTATCTGTACGGCTTCAGCTATCGGGAGGCCCGGCAGAAATGCAGCGTGCTGGAGGCCGTCAAGTACAGCTTTTATGAGATCCGCTACTGGATCTACTCGACGATCAACAGTCTGCGGATGCTGATTACCGGAAAGGTTTCCTTCAACAATATGATGGGGCCGGTGGGTATTGTGAAAAATATCGGGGATGTATACACGGAATCGGTGCAGACCTCCGGCTATTACTACGCGTTTTTAAACCTGTTGAACTGGGCCGTGCTCCTGTCGGCGAATCTCGGCGTGATGAACCTTCTGCCGTTTCCGGCGCTGGACGGAGGGCGTCTTGTGTTCCTGATTATTGAGGCGATCCGCAGGAAAAGGATTGACCCCGAGAAGGAGGGGATTGTCAATCTTATCGGTCTGGGGTTTTTGTTTTTGCTGATGTTTGTGGTGCTCTTTAACGATATACGCAGGCTGTTTTAGGTTTGGGGGCAGGAGATGAAAAGACACAGGACAAAAGAGGTCGCGGTGGGCGGCCGCGTGATCGGCGGCGATGCAGAGATCGCCATACAATCCATGACGAACACGCGCACGGAGGATGTGGAGGCGACCGTCGCGCAGATACAGGAGCTGACGGCGGCGGGCTGTGAGATCGTCCGCTGCGCCGTGCCCTCGATGGAGGCCGCGGCCGCACTGTCCGAAATCAAAAAGCGCATTGCCATCCCGCTGGTGGCGGACATTCATTTTGACTACCGCCTCGCGGTCGCCGCGGTCGAAAACGGCGCGGACAAAATCCGCATCAATCCCGGCAACATCGGGGACAAAAGCCGCGTGCGCGCTGTCGTGGACGCGGCAAGAGAACGGAAGATCCCGATTCGCGTGGGGGTCAACAGCGGTTCTCTGGAGAGGGAGCTGCTGGAAAAATATCGCGGAGTGACGGCGGCGGCCCTTGTGGAGAGCGCGCTGGCGCAGGCAGGGCTGATCGAGGATATGGGCTATGACAATCTGGTCATCAGCATCAAATCCTCGGATGTCTTAATGTGTGTGGAGGCCCATGAGCTGATTGCGGAGCGGACGGATCATCCGCTGCATGTCGGCATCACGGAGGCGGGGACGCTTGTGGCCGGCAATATCAAGTCGGCGGTCGGGCTTGCGCTGATCCTGCATCAGGGGATCGGCGATACGATCCGTGTGTCTCTGACCGGGGCTCCGGTGGAGGAGGTCAGGTCGGCGAAGCTGATCCTTCGCGCGCTGGGGCTTAGAAAGGGCGGAATTGAGGTCGTATCGTGCCCGACCTGCGGGCGCACACAGATTGACCTGATCGGACTCGCCAATCAGGTGGAGGCGCTGGCGCAGGAGTTTCCGCTGGATATTAAGGTCGCAGTCATGGGGTGCGTGGTGAACGGACCAGGGGAGGCGAGAGAGGCCGATCTCGGGATTGCCGGGGGCATCGGAGAGGGGCTTTTGATCAGGCATGGGGAAGTGGTGAAAAAATTGCCGGAGCAGGAGCTGTTGCCGGCGCTTCGCCATGAGCTTGAGCACTGGGGGGAATAACTATGGCAATGTCCTTTAAGGAGGCATTTCCGACGCTCACACCGGGTGAGGAGGTCGGGCGTCTCCTGAACACGGTGGAGGTCACAAAAATCAGCGCGAATCGCGAGCACACCCGGCTGCGCGTGTATCTGCGCGGGACGAGGCTGATGGACAAGCGCATCATCTGGGAGCTGGAGCGCGCGATTCACACGCAGCTCGCGCCGGGCCAGGAGGTGCGCATCATTGAGAGCTTCCAGCTCTCGGAGCAGTACACCCTAAAGACCCTGATGGATGTCTATTATGACAGTATTCTGGACGAGCTGAACCGTTACAGCGCGCTGGAGTACAATATCCTCCGCACGGCGGAGATCGAGTGCGGTGACCCGCCTCACATGAGCATCACTGTGGACGATACCATCGTCGCGAGGGAGAAAATGGGGGAGGTCACGGAGTTTCTGGAGAAGGTGATCTGCGAGCGCTGCGGCATGGACGTGGTTATTGAGACAAGGTTCAGGGAACCGCAGGAGAGCAGGCTGCGCAAAAATGTGCAGGAGCAGATGAATCAGGAGATCCGGCATATCACGGAGCGCGCGGCGGCGGTTCTCGAGCGGGGAGAGCGCGCCGGGGAGCAGCCAGTGTCTCCGGCGCCGGCGAAAACCGGAGGCAGGCAGGAGGCCAATCCGGCTTTTGCAGCGTCTGCGGGATCTGCGAAAAAGCCTGCGGAGGAGAAACGCGGCGAATTCCGCAAAAAATTTGACCGGGAGAACCGCAGGCGGCCGATGAATCCGGACGTTCTCTACGGGCGCGACTTCGAGGAGGAATCCATCGAGATTGAGAAGCTGGACGGGCCCATCGGCGAGGTGGTCATCCGCGGGAAGATCCTCGCGGTGGACAAGCGCGTGCTCCGAAACGAAAAGACCCTCTTCATCTTTACGCTTACGGACTTTACGGATTCGATCGTCTGCAAAATCTTTGTGAAGAGCGAGGAGGCGGAGGCGCTGTCAGAGTCCGTGGCAAAAGGAAAATTTGTCCGCTTAAAGGGCGTCGCGACTATTGACAAATTTGACAGTGAGCTGACGATCGGTTCCATCGTCGGCATTAAAAAATGCGCGGATTTCACCGTGGAGCGGATGGACAATGCCGCAGTAAAGCGCGTGGAGCTGCACTGCCACACGAAGATGAGCGATATGGACGGCGTGGCGGATGTGGGGGACGTCGTGAAGCGCGCCATGAAGTGGGGGCACAAAGCCATCGCCATCACCGACCACGGGGATGTTCAGGCGTTTCCGGATGCCAACCACGCGGCGGGGGGGAAGGATTTTAAGGTGATCTACGGCGTGGAGGCGTATCTGGTGGACGACCTGAAGGGGATCGTGACGGACAGCCGCGGGCAGTCTTTAGACGCCGACTATGTGGTGTTCGATCTGGAGACCACCGGCTTTAGCCCGGAGACGAACCGGATCATCGAGATCGGTGCCGTCAAGGTGCAGAAGGGGAAGATCACGGAGCGATTTTCCTCGTTTGTCAATCCCGAGGTTCCGATTCCCTTCCGCATTGAGGAGCTGACGGGAATCCGCGACGATATGGTGATTGATGCGCCGGTGATCGCTGAGGTTCTGCCGAAATTCATGGAATTTTGCACCGGCTGTGTGATGGTCGCGCACAATGCGGATTTTGACATGAGCTTTATCCGGAAAAACTGCGCAAGGCTCGGCATGGAGTGCCGACCGACCGTCGTTGACACCGTGGGGCTTGCGCGGGTTCTCATGCACAGCTTAAACCGCTTTAAGCTCGATACGGTGGCGCGCGCATTGAATATCAGCCTCGAAAACCATCACCGGGCCGTGGACGACGCAGCCTGCACGGCGGAAATATTTGTGAAATTTATCGGGATGTTAAAGGACCGCGGCATTGAGGATCTGGACGCCGCGGACGCGCTGCGCAGCTCCTCGGTCGATTACATACAGAAGGAAAAGACTTACCATGCCATTATTCTGGCGACCTGCGATCAGGGGCGGACGAATTTGTACCGTCTGACCTCCCTCGCGCACATGAAGTATTATCACAAGCGCCCGAGGATTCCCAAGAGCGAGTTCTTAAAGTATCGGGACGGCCTTCTGATCGGCTCTGCCTGTGAGGCGGGGGAGGTGTATCAGGCGATACTGAATGCGAGGCCCGATGAGGAGATCGCACGGCTGGTGTCGTTCTACGATTATCTGGAAATCCAGCCCCTCGGCAACAACGGTTTTATGATAAGGGACGAGAGCTGCTGGGTGTCCTCCGACGAGGATTTAAAAGAGATTAACCGCCGGATCGTAAAGCTGGGAGAGCAGTTTTGCAAGCCGGTGGTCGCCACCTGCGACGTGCATTTTTTAGACCCGGAGGATGAGGTTTACCGCAGGATCATCATGGGCGGCTACGGCTACAACGACTCCGACGATCAGGCGCCGCTTTTTTTGCGGACGACGGAGGAGATGCTCGCGGAGTTCTCTTATCTGGGGAGCGCAAAGGCCGAGGAGGTTGTCCTCACAAACCCGAACCGCATCGCGGATATGTGTGAGCGGATCTCGCCGGTGCGGCCGGACAAGTGCCCGCCGGTCATCGAGAACTCAGATCAGACCCTCAGGGATATCTGTTACAGCAAGGCTCGCGGCATGTACGGGGATCCCCTGCCCGCTGTTGTGCAGGAGCGCCTCGACCGGGAGCTGAATTCCATCATCTCAAACGGCTACGCCGTCATGTACATCATCGCGCAGAAGCTCGTCTGGAAGTCCAACGAGGACGGGTATCTGGTGGGATCAAGAGGCTCCGTCGGGAGCTCCTTTGTCGCGACCATGTCCGGCATCACGGAGGTCAATCCGCTGCGCCCGCATTACCGCTGCGGGCGGTGCAGCTACAGCGATTTCGACTCGCCGGAGGTGGCTTCCTTCACGGGCTGCGGCTGTGACCTGCCGGATAAGAAATGTCCGAAATGCGGGGATATGCTCTTAAAGGACGGTTTTGATATCCCCTTTGAGACCTTCCTCGGGTTTAAGGGGGACAAGGAGCCGGATATCGACCTGAATTTCTCCGGGGAGTACCAGAGCAAAGCGCACAAGTACACGGAGGTCATTTTCGGGGAGGGGCAGACCTTCAAGGCCGGAACCATCGGCACGCTTGCGGACAAGACAGCCTACGGATATGTGAAGAAATACTATGAGGAGCGGGGCGTCCACAAAAGAAACTGCGAGATTGAGCGCATCGTGCAGGGCTGTGTCGGCGTGCGCAGGACCACGGGACAGCATCCGGGCGGAATTGTTGTGCTTCCGGTGGGGGAGGAGATCTGTACCTTCACGCCGATCCAGCACCCCGCCAATGATATGACGGTGGATATCACGACCACGCACTTCGACTATCACAGCATTGACCACAACCTGCTCAAGCTGGACATCCTCGGGCACGACGATCCGACAATGATCCGCATGCTGCAGGATCTGACCGGGATTGAGCCGACGGAGATCCCGCTGGACGACCCGAAGGTGATGACGCTGTTTCAGGAGACGAGTGCGCTGGGAATCAGGCCGGAGGATATTGACGGCTGTCCGCTGGGCATGCTGGGCATTCCGGAGCTGGGCACGGATTTCGCCATGGGTATGCTGATCGACACCCAGCCCAGGCAGATCTCGGATCTGGTGCGGATTATAGGGCTCTCCCACGGGACGGACGTGTGGCTGGGCAACGCGCAGGATCTGATCAAGAGCGGGACCGCGACGCTGGCGGAGGCGATCTGCACCCGCGACGACATCATGACCTATCTGATCGGAAAGGGGCTGGCCCCGGAGCTTGCCTTCAAGATCATGGAGGCGGTGCGAAAGGGAACGGTCGCAAAGAAAAAGTGTGACAAGTGGGGCGAGTGGAGGGAGGAGATGCTGGCCCACGACGTGCCGGGCTGGTACGTGGACTCCTGCGAGAAGATTCAGTACATGTTCCCGAAGGCCCACGCCGTCGCCTACGTGATGATGGGGTGGCGCATCGCCTACTTCAAGCTCTACCATCCGCTGGCGTTTTACGCCGCATACTTCTCCATCCGCGCGACCGCGTTTTCCTATGAACTCATGTGTCAGGGGAGGGAAAAGCTGGAGGTTTACATGAGGGATTACAAAAAACGAAAGGATGAGCTCTCAAAGAGGGAGCAGGACGCCTACAAGGATATGCGCATTGTGCAGGAGATGTATGCGAGGGGCTTCTCCTTCCTGCCGATCGACCTCTACGCCTCGCAGCCGCAGCGTTTTCAGATTGTGGACGGTAAGCTGCTTCCGGCGTTGAATACGATTGAAGGGCTCGGGGACAACGCGGCTGTGGCGATCGCGGAGGCGGCGAAGGACGGACCTTTTCTGTCGCTGGACGATTTCCGCCAGCGCACGAAGGTGTCCAAGACCCTGATTGATCTGATGGCGGATCTGCGCCTGTTCGGGGATATTCCCGAGTCGAACCAGCTGTCGCTGTTTGACTTCGGGGCATAGAGGGCGGAATCAGTGCGGGTGGCTCAGATGATGCAAAATTAACGTGATTTGAAGCAAAATTAGCATCTTCAGGAAAAAGTGGATCTGCTATAATATACTCAGACTTTGCACTTCTACCAGTGCGAAGTCTGAGCTTTTTACTTGAACGTACAAGAGGCAGAAAGGGTGTTGGCAATGAACTTAATCACGGTAGATGTAGAGAAATGCGTCGGCTGCAATTCCTGTGTCCGGGCCTGCCCGGTTTCGGGGGCCAATGTTGCGCGTCTGGATGAGGAAGAGGTTTTAAGAATTACTATTAACGACGATAAATGTATCCGCTGCGGAGCCTGTGTCCGCGCCTGCACCCACGGGGCGAGAGGCTATCTGGACGATCAGGAGCGCTTCCTTTCGGATCTGAAGGAGGGACAGGAGATCGCAGTGATCGCGGCCCCCGCGATCAAGATTGCCTTTGACGGGAACTGGCGTCATGTGCTGCAGTGGCTCCGCAATCAGGGCATTAAGAAAATATATGATGTGGGCTTCGGCGCGGATATCTGCACATGGGCCCATCTGCGCTATCTGCAGGCCCATCCGGGCGCGAAGGTGATCTCCCAGCCCTGCGCAGCGGTGGTCAACTATGTACAGCGCCACAGGCCGGAGCTGATTCCGAGTATGTCGCCGGTTCACAGCCCGATGCTGTGTCTGGCGGTCTATATCCGCAAGTATCTGGGCTTTCGGGGAAAGATCGCGGCCCTCTCTCCCTGTATCGCCAAGAGCGAAGAGTTTAAGGAGACGGGGCTGATCGATTACAATGTCACGATGGAGAAGCTCGCGGACTATTTCCGGGAGCAGGGGGTAGATCTGCCGAAGGTCAAGGTGTACAGCGAGTTCGACGCTTATCAGGGACTGGAGGGCTCGATTTATCCGAAGCCGGGGGGACTGATGCAGAACCTTCTGATTCATGAGCCCGATATGTCGGTCATCACCTCCGAGGGTACCGGGCGGCTTTACCGGGAGCTGGATGTATACGCCAAGCAGGATGCAAGCTATCTCCCCACCGTCTTTGACGTCTTAAACTGTGCCGACGGGTGCAACGGCGGGCCCGCGGTGGGCACGGATTACCAGCGGTTTGAGATGAATGCGATCATGCATGATGTGCAGACCTACACACACCAGCAGCGCATGAAGAACCGGACGAAGAAGGGAGCGGATAAGCAGTTTGCCCAGTTTGACGCCGAGTTTCAGCTGGGGGATTTCCTGCGCGGCTATGAAGATAAAAAGACCGTGGAGAGAACGGTCACGGAGCGCGATATCAATCAGGCATACGAGATCCTTGGAAAGAGCACGGAGACAGAGAGACACTTTGACTGCCACGCGTGCGGCTATTCCTCCTGCCGCGAGATGGCGATTGCAGTCGCGAAGGGGATCAATGAAAAGGAGAACTGCCACCAGTACATGATGAATGAGATCCGCAGGGAGCGCCAGAGCGTTTCGGATATCAACGACCGGGTGTCCGGCATGAATGAAGAGATGCTCGGAATGTTCGCGGAGCTTTCCGAGAGCATTGCGGCGGTCAGGAGAGAGGCGGACATCATTCAGCAGACCGGTGAAAAAAGCTCGTCAGAGATGCAGACAGTGGTGGACCATATGAACGAGCTGAACGAGCTGAACAGGAGCATCACGGCGTCGCTGAGCGATATCAACAGCAGTGTTGCCAAGTACAATGTGATGACAAGGGACGTGGAGAAGATTGCGGGAGACATCAACCTGCTCTCTCTGAACGCGTCGATCGAGGCGGCCCGCGCGGGAGACGCCGGGCGCGGATTTGCGGTGGTGGCATCCAATATCCGGGAGCTCTCAGAGAGCTCGAAGAAGTCTGTGGGGAGTGCGCGGGAGAATGACGAGGGCATTCACAGTGCAATCTCCGCCGTCAATGTGGTGGTGGACAGATTCGACAGCACGATCAGTAAGCTGGTCGGGGCCATCGACCTGACGATGGAGGGAACAAGGGCCACCGCCGAGAACAGCGACAACATCCGCATCTCCGTAAAACGGTTGATGGAGATGACAGAGCGGATGAGGGGATTCATTGAGGAGACAAACCATATTTTGAAAGATTGATGATTACTTTTGGATCACGCCCGGGTGAAAGCTCACGACTTCGCCCGGGTTTGCTGTCGGGGTGCAGAACACCTGCCCGGTCTTAAAATCTGTGAAGTAGACGTAGTAGGACGTCACATGGATGTTGGAGTAATTGCCGCCCGCGAGTTCCCGGAAGCCCGTGCCGTCGTTCTTTATCATGCACAGGGCAGACCCGTCCTCGTGGAACCGCTGGTAGAAGACCGTGCTCCCGTAGACATTGTAGAGGTCGATGCTGTCCGTCGATAGTGTGACGGGGTTGCCGAATTGGATGTTGACATGGACCAGCGCGTTGTTGCGGTTGACGTCCAGATAGTAGGTGTTGCTGTCACCCGCGACGATAGGCTTGTAGCAGTTGCAGTCGTAGATCATGCGGGAGGTGTCCGACGCCGTGTCATACTCGTAGAGGCGTCCGTCTGAGCTCATGCCGTTGTAGTAGAAATACTGGCCGAGTGCGCTGCAGGTGAACACATACTGGGAGCTGAGCTCCTTCTTGTCCTTGCCGTCAATTCCGATTTTGTACAGTCTTGTGGCGGTCTTGTCGTCATAGTGCAGATAGTAGATGTAGTTGCCGATCAGCGACGCGTAGATGCAGGGGTCCTCGTCCAGAATCGTCACCTTGCCGCCGTCTCTGGGGATACGGCACAGGCTGTTGTTGTGAAAGCTGAATACCGCGAGCGCGCCGTCGTGCGATGCCTCACTGTTGCGGCGCACATAGTAGACATAATTGTTGTCCGCATTGATGTACATTGCAATGTCGTTGCAGAGCTTTTTTAAATTGCCGCCGGTTAAGTCCATCGAGTACAGGCGGTTTTCGTCGTCCGGGTTCGCGAAGAACACGGTGCCGCTGCTCTCGCAGAAGAGCCCGCCGTTGTACAGATTGCCGGCTGTGTTGCCGTTGACATAGGTATCGTTGTAGCGGAAACGGCCGTGCCACGCTTTAAAAATGCCCCCGGCAACCGCCGCGGCGGCAATGATGATACAGATCATAATCGTCCATGCTTTTTTCATAGGTAAATCCTCCCACTACTCAAAGTATATCGTTTGTATTAGAATTTTTCAAGGCATACTTGCCTTTTTCCAATGTTTGTAAT
>CAZNQZ010000038.1:0-734 GCA_964575245.1 uncultured Lachnobacterium sp.
ACGAAGCTTTTTCTTCGTCGAAAACTCCTTGACCCTGTTGTCGATAAAGGGCCGCAGCACCGGAGTCTCCTCAGTGCAGACTGTTGTGATCGTGTCCGCAGTCAGGATGATGCCGAGCGGGACCGTTGTGTAGGACTCCTTCTCGTGTCGGATCTCAATGGAGGGAATGTCCACGACAATCAGCGTGTAGCCGTCCTCCAGCTCAATGCGGGAACTCTCCTCCTCGTCGAGCGCCGCCAGAACATCCTCCACGTCCACGTCCAGAAGATCCGCCACCATCTGGCCCTCCCCCGCATCAGGGTTTACCATATGAATCCAAACTCCGTCTCGCACCGCGGTCTCTTCATGTAATTTCCGGTTGTCGGTCATGTAGTATGTTACCACGATGCGCACCTCCTCTAAATCACTCGGTAAAGCTTGTTCACAAGGCTCTTGCTTCTGGCCATAGACAAATTGTTGACAAAAATCACGTCCGTCACGCCCTTTTCCGTGGCGAGCGCAGTGATGTTCCCACTCCAATAGCGGAAGTCGATAACATAAATCGTCTGATAATGATCCACTAAAAACGGCACAAAAGAATTGCCGAAGGATTCCTTTATGACAATGCAGGAGCTCCCGTCGGTAAGGTCCTTGTTGACGATCTCTGTATAGGGGTTGTCCCCCGCAATAAACGCGCTGTACTTGAGTCCCGCAGGAGCATTCGTCTCGTCGTAGATGACATTGCTGTCGTACTT
>CAZNQZ010000038.1:744-6937 GCA_964575245.1 uncultured Lachnobacterium sp.
ACGCCCTTGGAATCCTCCACATGGCAGATCGCACTCATCTTCGGGAGATAGGCCGTCACGACATCCGGATTTGCGCCCAGCTTAGCGTCCTTTCCCGTATCATTGTAAAAAGAACCCAGAAATCCGTCAAATTCCCTGGTCTCATAACTGTCCAGAGTCTCCGGGGTTATTCCCTTCGCTCCACAGAACTTCTCATAGGCATACCAGGCGCCGCGTGCCGTCCAGTGATGATCCGTGCGGAAATAAATATATTCGTCCCTGTGCGCCATCAGCTCATCATAAAAATCAACATATGTCACTCCGGCATCCAGCTTGTCACCAATCTTCCGGATCGCCTGCTTCTGATCCGAGCCACTGAGCTGGTCCAGCAGATTGTCAGGAAATGTGATTGCGGAGCTCAAAGGAATCATCAGGCTGTAGACCTTCGCTTTCCCGCTCAGGTCCGCCGCCGCCTTGTTTACAGACAGCGCGTAAATGTCCGCTGCCTCCTCGGAATAATTGTAGACCTCGTAGGCGGCGTCTCCCACCTGCACGACTCCCCCATGTTTTACAACGGTTTCGTCTGAGGAAATGGCCGGATACTGCGCCTGGGACGGCTGCGTTTCTGTCTGCTCCGACGACTGCGAGCTCTCAGGCTGTGTTCCGGAGCCCGGCTCCGTATCCTCCTCTGACGGATTCGTCTGCTCCGTATCCTGCGTGTTCTGAGTGTCTCCGCCCTTTCCCCCGCATCCGGCCAACGCAAACGTAAGCGCAAGCACAGCTACATACAATGTTTTTCTTCTCATGTTCTTGCCTCCTTTGTCAGTAAGTATATGATACAAGGGTCATAATCCAGGAATCGTTCCTGCTTGCATCGGAGCAATTCGTGGTACCACAGCATATTATGTGTTAAACATGTATCGAACTTGTATCCCTTCTCAATCTCCCGTCAGCTTATAAAGGTTCTGGTCGGAAATAAAGTTGGAGATATTGTAGAGCACCAGCACATCCGTGATCCCACACTCCGACATATACTCCTGTATATCACTGTTGTAGTAGCGCAGGTCAATCATATGGATTTCCTCAAACTGCCCCGCGATCAATGGCATAAAGGCATTCGCAAAGGAATCCTTGACCACAAGAAGACGCCGCCCGCCGCTCTCTCCGGAATGCCCGCCGGAAATCACGAGCTGCGAGTAATTTCCACCGAGGAAAAAGGCGTATTTGTCCTTCTCCTCAAGCTTGCTCACGTCAAAGAGCCGTCCGCTTTTGTCCCTGCCCACAGTAACGGTGAACTGATCTGCATAGGAGGCTCCAAGCCCCTCCGGCGCCAGAATCCAAATACTGTCATAGGCGGAATTTGCGTCCAGAATCCTGGAGTAAAGGGTGCCCCGGAATTCCTCCGTCACTGTCGTCTTCTCCAGCTCCGCCCTCTGCACACAGGAAAGACCGGCGGAACCACACCATTTCTTATAGGCGATGTAAGCCCCGTCCGTAGTCCAGTGGTGGTCAGTCCGATAGTAAATGTATTCCTCCTTCGCCGCCAAAAGCTCCGCGCGGACATCGACAAAGTTATAATCCCCCGTTGCTTCCTGCACCCTGTCAATATAGGCGTTCTGATCGAACAGCCGGGCATTTTTCGGGAGCTTATCCTCCAATATCAGCCCGGAGGTCGGCACCAGCAGAAAGCTCAGGCGCTCGGGTGCGATCACAGCAGACATCTCGTCAAAAAAGTCGTGAACAGCCATAATGTTGCGTTTCACCTGCTCCTCGTCCACATCCTCCGGTGTGATTTTCTCGAAATCGTAGCCGTCCCTGCCCACATAGGCGCCGCCGATATCCCTCTTCCCCGTCGCCTTCTGCACCGCAGTCTTCGCCGTAATCCAGGCATCCCTTCCTATAATCTGGTCTCTCAGATACTTCTCCAGCTTTTCCTGAAATTCCCCGCTCATCAAGCTCTCCCATGAAAATTTCGGGACCTGCTCCAGATAGCGGTTCTCATTCGGAGAGAGCTCGCGGTCCTTTTCCGCCAGGCTGCCGACGGAGACGGCCGCCAGAAACGCGGCAAACAATATCGCAATCGCAATTCTACATTTCTTCATCACAAAACCTCTGCCTGCACATTAAAACCGAAAATACAAAAACGGATTATAGCTGTCCCCGACCAGAAATGCCGTCGTAAGGAAAAGAAGTACCAGCAAAAACAGCGGCTTTAAATAAGTCATGCCTCTGGACTCCTGCACCGCCTCATAAATACTGCCCGCAGAAGGCTCCATCCGCAGCACGCCATCCGGAGCCTTCCTCTTCCCCGACAGAAAACCGCTCAGCCGCTTCACCCAGCCGCGATGGTCTATGGAGCACACGACAAGCACCGCGAGCAAAAACGCATTGCCGGAGAGGAAAAAGAAGAAGTCTGCATTCACACCGGACGCCCCGATGCCAAACATCGCCTTTAAGTAGTTCACGAGCTTTCCCATATCCGTCTGCGCAAAGATCACCCAGCCGACGACCACCAAAAACACACTGTATATATGCCCAAACCATCCGGGAAGTTTTTTCAGGAGCCTGAGCAAAAACAGCTTTTCAAGGATGAGCAATACCCCGTAGTATGCGCCCCAGAGCACAAAATTCCAGCTGGCTCCGTGCCACAGCCCCGTGAGAAGCCAAACGACTGCCAGATTAAAAATCTGCCGCGGCAGACCCTTGCGATTGCCGCCAAGCGGAATGTACACATACTCCCGAAACCACGAGCTCAGGGAAATATGCCAGCGGCGCCAGAACTCGGTAATGCTCTTCGCCATGTAAGGAAAGTTAAAATTTTCCAGAAAGTGAAACCCAAACATTCGCCCCAATCCGATTGCCATATCCGAATAGCCGGAAAAGTCAAAGTAAATCTGAAACGAATAGGCCACTGCCCCCAGCCACGCTGTAGCTGCAGTCAGCTCATTCAGACCGGAGATCGTATCCCAAAGGCTGCCGATCTGATTCGCGAGCAAAACCTTCTTTGCAAAACCGACCGTAAATCGGAAAGCTCCCTCTGAGAAATCGACAAGCCCTGTTTTCCGCCCCCTCAGCTCATCCGCCACCGTCTTATACTGCACGATCGGCCCGGCAATCAGCTGCGGAAACAATGTCACATAGGTGGCAAAATCCAGTATATTGTGCTGTGCACTGACCTGCTCCCGGTATACATCAATCGTGTAGGACATCGTCTGAAACGTATAGAAGGAAATGCCGATCGGGAGCGCCAGGTGCAGCAGAGAAATCCCCGCACCAGTTACCGTATTGACATTTCCTATCATAAAATCGGCATATTTAAAAAATCCGAGAATCCCCAGGTTGCCGCAGATATCTATAATCAGTGCGGCTTTCGCCTTTCCATGGCTCCCGTGATTTTTGAAATATTCAATTAACCGCCCGTTCGTATAGTCAAAGACGGTGGAGAAGAGCATGATCAGCACATACACAGGCTCTCCCCACGCATAAAAGATCAGACTGGCCACAAGGAGCACAAAATTCTGCAGCCGTCTGGGGCTGATATAATATAAAATCAATATCAATGGCAGAAAAACCAGTAAAAATACAAAGCTGCTGAATACCATAATTATTTAAACGCTTTCTCTATAATTTCTTCTGCTTTATCAGAATCCACGGAGACGCACAGAATCACATACTTTCCTCTCTGCTCCAGAACCGCATCCTCCAGTCTCTTAACCTCTTCGGGGCGATAATCCCGCTCTGCCTCGATCTGGTCGTCCACAAAATCCTTCACATGTTCGAGCTGTTTCTTCGCAGTCTCCTCGTCCGGCGTCTCAAACACCGCAAGCTCCTCCGAGGTTGCTCCGCTGCCCATATACAGCCAGGTCTTTACCCCGTCCTCTGTGTCAATGCTCATCGCCGCCATCTCCTCGCTCAGTTCCTCCAACTCATCCTCGTAGGAAATTTCGGAGAGCAGAGAATCGGCCAGCGCCTTCGCATCAATCGTCTTTGCCTTGTCTCCTCCGCAGCCTGCGGTCAAAATCGCCAGTGCCGCAAGCACCGCAGTCAATCCTGATTTCTTCATAATTTAATAATCACTCCATTCCGTTATATTTCTCACTCTGGATGCGGATCAGCTCCGCGTCGTCAAAATAGTTGATATGCATCGCCCGCTTCACCTCGGCCAGCGTCTGCGCCGCTACCTCTCTCGCCGCGTCGCTGCCCTCTCGCAGAATCTCATACACGGCAGGGATATCCTTCTCAAACGCTGCACGGCGCGCACGGATCGGCGCGAGCTCCTCCTGAAGCACACTGTTTAAAAACTTCTTGATCTTCACATCGCCGAGCCCGCCCCTCTGATAGTGTTCCTTCAACTCATCCAAATTATGATACTCCGGCAGATATTCAGCAAAATGCGCATCGCTGCTGAACGCATCGAGATAGGTAAACACCGCATTTCCCT
The DNA here is from genome assembly GCA_964575245.1 of uncultured Lachnobacterium sp. Lineage (GTDB taxonomy): Bacteria > Bacillota > Clostridia > Lachnospirales > Lachnospiraceae > Roseburia. The sequence continues at coordinate 5,165 of CAZNQZ010000038.1, forward strand.
CGAGATGGCCCGGATCGGACACCTGAAGATGCTCCGGATCGGTGTACATGCTCATCACCTTTTTTCTCACATCCTCCTCCGAGTCCGCGAGATAAATACAATTTCCGAGGGATTTGCTCATCTTCTGTTTGCCGTCCGTACCCGGAAGGCGCATACACGCCTCATTATCCGGCAGAAGCACCTCCGGCTCCACCAGCACTTCCTCGTAAACGGAATTGAACTTCCGCACGATTTCCCTCGTCTGTTCGATCATCGGAAGCTGATCCTCGCCCACCGGAACCACCGTCGCCTTAAACGCGGTGATGTCCGCCGCCTGACTGATCGGATAGGTGAAAAAGCCCACAGGAATACTCGCCTCAAAATTGCGCATCTGAATCTCCGACTTCACAGTCGGATTGCGCTGCAGCCTGGACACCGTGACCAGATTCGCATAAAAAAACGTCAGCTCCGTCAGCTCGGAGATCTGCGACTGAATCAACAGATTCGACTTGGACGGGTCAAGCCCGACTGAGAGATAATCCAGCGCGACCTCAATAATATTCTGCCGCACCTTCTCCGGATTGTCGAAATTGTCAGTCAGCGCCTGTGCATCCGCAATCATAATAAAAATACGGTCAAACCTGCCGGAATTCTGCAGCTCTACCCTTCGTTTCAGAGAACCTGCATAATGTCCCACATGCAGCCGGCCGGTGGGCCGGTCTCCGGTCAGTATCACCTCACTCATGATAAGCTATCCTCCTGATTTCTGTCTCTCTTCGCTATTGCTCTATATCCAGCCGAACCGCATACTGCCGGCTGTCATAATAAAAGACGTCATTGCCGTCACTGTAGGGGGTCTTGAGCCGCACCAGCAGAAGAATCTCATATTCGCAGTTCTCCTCCAGATCCCTGAGCGTGCAGCTCGTCGCGTTCTTTGTGCACGCCACATACTTCGGCTTGCCAAAGGAGTACTCCCCCTCTTTGCGAGCCGCATAGTACAGGCCGTCAATCACAAAGCCGTCCACAAAATTCCAGGTAACCTTTGCGCCGCCTGCCTTCCGGGCCGCCGAAAGATTCAGACCCTCCGCATCCGGAAAGCTCCTGCTTCCGGCCGCGCACATTCTCGTCTCGGACAATTCGCTGGTGAATGTTGTGCCCGTCTCCTTGTCATAATAATAGGAACATACTCTGTAAAAATAGAGCTTGCCCTTCACTGCCGTGGTATCCCTGTAGCTCTCCTCCTTCGCCGGAACCGAAGCAATCAGCTTGTAACCGCTGTCCTCGCTGCGGGAACGGTAAATCTGAAAACCGGGCATACAGGAGGCGCTGTCCGGCGTATAGGAACGGCCATACTTTTCCCAAAAGCTGCTGGCGGGAAACAGCACCTGAATCCCCTTCGCTCCATTGCTCTGCACCTCGATCACCGGACGGGTAAGCTCGACCGTACAGGCGCGCACCGTCGACACTCTTCCGATGCGCGGCATCTCATATTCGGACCCAAACCACCCAGCCACCGCACAATAATAATAAGTGTTTCCCGGAATGACCTCCCTGTCACAGTACCCGAACGCCTCTGCCTGCTCCGGCCTCTCGCAGGCAGCAATCCAGAGACATTCCTCATCCGCAACATCCGCGCGGTATATCTCAATATAGTCCGGTTTCTCATCAAACTCTGAAAAATTCAGATAAACCGCGGGAACCAGATCACCCTCTGCGTCCTCCGCAGTCCCAGGCTCCGCCGTAAACAAAAATTCGTCATCCCGGACAGTTTCCGCGACATGCGCCGCATCCTCC
>CAZNQZ010000038.1:6947-11969 GCA_964575245.1 uncultured Lachnobacterium sp.
CATCCTCCGGCTCCAGAATACGTTCTGCTGCGCACACCTCCTGTGACATCGCCGCAACAGCAAGCGCCAGACCGGCTGCCATTATCATGCAGATATATTTTTTCATAGTATCCCTCATTTCCTCATGGTAAAAGCTTCACAGTAAACTCTTTCATTGTAAAGTGTAGGGATATATTATAGCAGGTTTTCCAAAAAAAAACCACCTAATTTAGGGATTTTTAAAAAAATGTAAATTTATAGGATTTTTTTTAGTGCTGATTCGTGTATATAATAGAATCGATTCAGAACAGGAGACAATATGCAGACAGAACAAACCGAAAAAACCGCCGGTTTCCGGGCGCTCTATGACCGACAAATTGCCCGTGTGTACCGGCTGGCACTGGTGCTCTTGGGAAATCCGGCGGATGCGGAGGACATTGCGCAGCAGGTCTTTACCAAGGCGTGGGAAAAGCAGCCCCGGTTTCGGGACAGTGAGCACGAGACGGCATGGTTCATCACCGTGACCAGAAACCAGTGCCGGGATCTTGGCAGGAGCAGCTATCGGCGGATGCGCGCGGATCTCGCCGATGCACCGGAGCCGTGGGTCACTTTTTCGTCCATGGAGGACGACGCGCTCTGGCTGGCCGTGCGGGAGCTTCCCGAAAAATACCGCGTACCCCTCTATCTCCATTACTGCGAAGGGTACTCACTGCGCGAGCTGAGCCGCCTGCTGCACCGGAGCGAGAGCACCCTGCAGACGAGGCTCGCAAGCGCAAGGAAGGCCTTGCGCGCTATTTTAGAACAATAACAGGAGGAATCAACTATGAAAAAAACTTACAGTGACGAAGAGCTTGCCCGCGGCATAGCTCACATGATGGAGCAGTCCGGGCCGGATAAAAACGCTCAGGAATCCATCTGGGAAAACATTCCGGCCCATACACAAAAGCACCGCAGCCCTGTGCGCGCTGCGCTTGTGGCATCCCTTGCCCTCGCAGTCGTTTCGACCAGCACGGTGGGCGTCAATGCTGCCACGGACGGCGCACTCTTTGAATCCGTGAAAAAATTTATCGGGCTTTCCAAAGAGCAGGAAGAGGTCGCAAAGGAGACCCTTACCCTGCCAAACGAGGTGTACGCCCCTGTTCTTTTGTCCTGCTCCGACGAATACCTGCTGTTTGCCAACGAGCGCGGACTCATGATCTACGACCGGACAGTGGAGGCTCTCACCGCCGCGCTGGATCTGCAGGAGCTTGACTGCAACTACCTGAATGCGGAGAGCATCCAGACCTGCGCCTACGTCGAGGATCGCACGCTCTATCTGTTCAATCAGACGGTCAGCGGGCGCACTGCCACAGGCAGACACATTTTGTCAGACGACCCGCTCCCGCGCGCCTATGTCTATGATCTGACACTTGCAGGGCAGGAGGAAGCCCTGAGCGTGACAGAGGACGGGGCGCGCCTGTCAGATATATGGACGGGGTGGAAAGACTACCGCGAAGCCTGTGTATTTGACACCTTTGATAAAATGCAGGGGCGCCCGCTGGACCTGAACACCTTCGCTGACAAAGACGACAGCCGCTTCTACAGCAGGGAGTGCATATGCTGGACGGATAACGAAGGCGCAGAACAGCTCAGCTTCCTGGTGGTCACAATAAACTGCGAGTTCATCCTGTACTCCCGCCCGGCAGACGGCAATGCGCTCACCACCGCCGCCCTCTCCATCGAGACGGTGCCCGCGGAGGCCGACGAAGACAACACGCTCCCGGAATTTCAGTATTCCGGAGACGACGCCGTACTGGCGGCGCTCTGCAGGCTGACCCTGCAGGAGGAAAGCGACAAATATGCCCCGGACGAAGACAGCGTGTTTATCCCCGCCCCACATGTCCTTCACAGCCTGCAGGACGGTGACGACTTGGTGGTATTCTGGACAATGCAGATATACGGCTATTACCGCAACGGCAACACATTGTGCAATAACGCCGGCGGCATCAACGCCGCTATTGCGCGGCTTACACCGGACGGGGCGGGCAGCTACACGGTAACCGAATACAAGACAGCCGGAGTCGGCGCGGATTACAATGCCGACATCCGGGCATGGTGCGGTGAGTACGGCCTGTCGGAGAAGCTTTACCAGATCGAAAAAACGGAACGTGAAAAAATCCGCCTTAATCTGATCCGGATGTATGCGGAGGACAACAGCCTCGACATCAAATTTTACAAGGATTACGGCTGGGACCCGGTTCCGCTTTATTAAAATCAGGTTTCCTCCTTTTTTACGCTGTTTGGCAGTTGCAAGCGGCAGGGCAGTGTGCTAGTATTTGTATAGGGAAACAGGAAACACCGCACATGCGTTTGCAGGATGCGGAGAAAAGGAGGAAACAATGCAACTACGATTCAAAAAAGTACTGGCGTTCATCTGTGCGCTTGCCATGATATGCGCCGCACACCCACTGCCCGCAGAGGCAGCAACAACCCCAAAATTCAAAAAAACCTACGCCACCCTGTTCGAGAACGGTGACAAGGGCTTCACCTACACGATCACCGGCGTGAAAAAGGGGCAGTCCGTCCGGTGGAGCGTTATCGGCGATGGCGCGCGCTACTTGAAGCTCAATAAGACCAGCGCCAAAATCACCGGAAGCAAGACCAAAAACAAGGTGATCGTAAAAACCAACGGTGAGCTCGCCGCAAAGAACAAGGTCGTAAATGTCATCGCAAACATTTACGACAAGAACGGCGCTCTCCTGTATACACTCTCTGGCGGGGACGCCAAAATCGGCGTCCGACCGACTAAAATTGAGCTCTTGAGCAGCAACGTGCCCGCCGCGCTGCAGGTGGGTACGCCCTATCAGTTTGGCTATAAGATCACGCCTGCAAACTCCACCGCCACCATCCGCTGGAGCGCAAGGTACGAGGATGGCACCGACGCCTCAGACTGCATTACAAACGCCGGGAAATTCACCCCGAAGAAGGAAGGGCGCTACACGCTGACCGTACAGGCCTTCATCGGGAAGAATCTTTACGCCTCTGACCTGAAGACCGTGTCTGTCAGCACCTCCATGCTTACCGCCCGCCAGTCGGCGGTTGATAAGTTTTTAATCATATACCCGGACGACGTCTCGAAGACGCTCCGCAAGGAGAGCTTTCAGGTAAAGAATATTTACGGAACGACGGAGCTGATCAAGGACGCCGCATTTTCCGCAGACGGCAGAGAGGTAACGCTCACGATGTACAACAGCCTCCGCAACGGCGAGACCTACACACTGAGCGACGGCCGCTCCTCCAAGGAGATCCTTGCCGCAGTCGGAACCCCGGTTCGCATGGAAATCCTGACGACAGAGGTGACTGTGAACAAGCAGACTCTGATTGAGTACGCGCTCTATGACAGCAATGGCATCGACGTGACCTCACTCTATCCCGGAGTCGTCCGCTTTTCCGATCCGGTGACGGTAAACGGCTATGGCTACATCACGGCTGATTCCAAGAGAATTGTTCTGACTGCGGTCGGGACGATAATGACATTTACCGCAACCTGCATCTTCAACAGCCCTTCGGTTGCACCATTGACGGCGCAGGGCAGCATTACCTGTACTCCGGCAAAGCCGTCAAATGACACCAACTTTACGCTCACAAAGAACTCAATCACTCCGAATTACCTCCTTCCCTCCTACAAAGACAACCGGAAGGTGGAGGCGGGCAGTGTATATTACATGCATTTCCGCGCGCTCGATACGGATAAAGCCGTATTGCAGTATGAGTCCGTGACCTATGAGTCCACAAATCCGGATGTCCTGCTGATCTACAACAACCGCGCCACAGCGATCCGGGAGGGGGCCGCGACGGTCATCGTGACCGCGGTCTACGGAGGACAGAGCTACACCTACAGCTATCAGGTGGAGATCTCTCCGCAGCCATACCTGACGAGCATCTCGCTGAGCGAAACCTATGTGTACACGTCCAACGCCTACCCGGCGGACTACCGGAAATACGTTGACATCACAGCCTACAACCAGTTCGGACAGAGCTATGATCTGGCGGGCGGCCTCACAGTAGTTGAAAACTATAGTTCAGACAGCACCGCAACCAGAAATCTGCTGACCCATGATCCGGCCAACAACCGGCTCATCATCACACCGAACGCCTGCCCGGCGGGCACCTACTACTATACAGTTTCGGCGACATCGGGAAACAACAAGGTCTCCACTCATATTTACATCGTGGTTCAGGCGCCTCCCGCAAGCGGCGTCGCAAGCTATGAGGCAGACATCGATCAAAAGACGCTGGATCTGACTCCGAATGCCGAAACCGACATTAACACCTATGTAACCTCCAAGGCCATCTCCGTCCGGCTGGCCGAGACGCGCAGCTCCGTTTTCAGCGCCTACCATGATATCGCATACGCGTATATCACAAAGGACGGCCTGTATTACAGCCTCGACCTGACAGCCGCGCCGTCCGTCAACCCGCTTCAGATCAGACAAACAGGCCAGCAGCTTGTGATCAATACTGTGAAGCGAACGGGCATCGGCAACACCTATCAAAAGGCCGCCGCCGGAACCTACTATGTGGAGCTGTTCTTTTATCCGAACGACACGGGCACTGCCGCAAACCCTGCCATTGTCAGCCGGGTCACGGCCAGTTTTGAAATCAGGGACTCTCAGATGGCCCCGACCGTCACGGTGTCGCACACCACAGCAAGCCGTCTCTGCTCCACAACAACCGAGCTTGCGAAGGATTGTCTTGTTCCCTCAATCGGCGACATTGTCAGCTGCACGGTGCTCGGAGAGAGCATTCCAAACAGAGTATTAGGGCCGAATGAATCTGTCTACATCCAGACAGTCACCATCCGCGTCCGGACCGCCATCGCCAACGGTCAGTTCCTGGAATCCGATACTGTGGTCAATGTCGGCAGAGTACTTCAAAATATACCTTATTCTTCATAAATTATTTTGAATACTGTAAAAAAGAAAGGATCTGCAATTGCAGATCCTTTCTTTTTATGCGCAGGCCCGCAAAAGGAAAATTTCCGGCAATGCCGGATGCGGGCCG
>CAZNQZ010000039.1:0-11859 GCA_964575245.1 uncultured Lachnobacterium sp.
CCCAGCGGCTGTTTCCCTTAAAAAACCAGTGCTGGCTTTTGGCCCTCATCAGCTCCAGATGCTCGCCAAATACCGTTCTTACCTTTTCTGCGTCAACTGCCATGAATATCCCCTCCTTTTAACTCTGGTATCATTATAATACAATTACCGGATTTTATCAACTGCGCCTAAATTTTTTGCACAGGTTTTCCGATATAATAGATAAAGGTTTATTCTGCAGATGATCGGAAAAGGTTCACATGGAGGTGACGTTATGCAGGTAAAAGAATGTCTGGCCGGCTGGGGGCAAACGGATCTTGCACCGGAGGCAGCGGAAGTGACACGGCAGGTGACGCAGAACGCGCAGGTGACACTGCGGGGAGAAGCCGATGCGTTCGTTAAAAAAGAGCAAAAGGAGATCTATGCCCCCACAGAGGAGGGGCTGCTTCTTTACATGGAGAAGGTAAAGAGCGAAATGAGAAACGCGGATGCGGAGCGCGAGGCGATGAACGAGGAGTTAAAGGTTCTCAAAATCGCGCAGAATATCATGCGCGGAATGCAGGTTCCATCTAAGGATGAAAGCTTTCTCATGTCCAAAAATTACAAGCTGTATATGGCGGCAAAAAATGTAGGGCTCATGCGCCAGACAGGAGAGAAGGCCAAAAGCGTGTTCGACGGAGAGGATACGCAGGCGAAGCGCGCGCCATCGGAGACAGGCGGGCAGAGCGGAAGCGTTGCTTGTGCCGATTATCTTCCGGGGGCGGGAGAGGCTGCAGTCAGTGCGGAGCCGACGGATTTCAACAGCAGATTCTCCGTCAGCAAACCGAAGGTCAAAAAGACAAAAAAGCGGTTCTTCTATAATTTCAAGGATATATCGGCAAAAATTCTGAGCGCAAGAACATCCGGCAGTGCCAGACGGGTGCTCTCCACTGCGCGGCAGAAAACGGCTCTGCTGCGCAAAAAGATGAAATCCAAAGAGTACGACGAGAGGGCGGTTGAGCTCGCAATTATTCACGCGGAGGCGATGGAGCGCGTGGCTAAGAAAAAGATGAGGCATCTGCAGGAGGAAGAGGCGGCCAAGAGAGGCGGCCCCTGTGCGGGTGATATTGACCGTGAGCAGCTTGAGGAGCAGATGCGTCAGGACGAGCAGATGAGGATGGAGATGCAGACGCAGGAGACTGCCCCAGATTCTTATGCCCTGACCGGTCAACCTGAGGAAGAATTTTCCACAGAGGATAGGAGTGTGGAAGAGCTGATGGCGGACTCTCTGCAGGCACAGTCGCAGATGCTGGATCTGACGGATGTGATGGACGAGTTTATCGAGGAATTCTCGGAGCTGATGATGGATTCCGTGGAGGAGATCAGCAGTCTGGAAGAGCTGGCAGATGAGCTGATGGGGGATAGCGCTGTGCCGGATATGGACCCGGAGGATCTGAAGGCATTGAAATTAAAGCACCGGACCAAGGAGCAGAAGGAGATCGCGGAGGCAGATTCCAAATATTTGAAAGCGCTCTTCCAGAAGCTTCAGAGAGAGCAGCAGGCGGTATCCTCCAACGCCTCGAAGGTGGTGGCGGCGATGGCGGCCGATTCCGGCGGCGGCATTGTTTCCCTGACGGGAAGAGCAGCCGGAGGCGCTGCTGGCGGAGCCTCAGCCCGGTCGGTTTCTGCACCTGCAGCCCAGAGCGCGCCTGCCGAGTCCGCGATGGCTGTGGTGGCGGCAGTCGATGCGCCATCCTCCGACATGGGTGTCAGCGTCAGCACCGCGGTGTCTGCGGTGGCTACAGGCGCCTGCATCGACGTGTCGGTTTAGCAGATATTGTGATGATTCAGAAATTTGCTCTTTCCGTTCCTTTTGATTTGTGCTAAAATATAAGTAAATTTTGGGAAGGAGATTATCTATGAAGAGCAGAGTAATCAAGAGAATTCTATGTCCCGTGCTTGCGTTTGCGATGGTGTGTTCCGCGGTGCTTGTTGTGCCGCAGGCGGCCGCCAAAAGCGCAAAGCCGGCAAAAAAGAGTCTTACCATCGAGACGGGATCGTCGAAGACGATCAAGATCCAGAACAAGAAAAAGGGGGCAACCTATCAGTTCTCGACCGGCAGCAAGAAGATTCAGGTGACATCCGCCGGGAAGGTAACAGCGTTAAAGGCGGGGACCGCCAAGGTTACAGTGAAAGAAACCTACAAAAACACCACAAAAAATATCGGGACGGTGAACATCAAGATGACAAAAAAGGGTGCAGGCGGATCAGATCTGTCCGGACAGGTAGAAAACACAGTCGTTTATAAGAATTTCTTCGAGGATGGGGCGTTGAACGGATTCGGCCCCCGGGGAGGCTGTTCCGTCGAGATTTCAAGTGTCACAAATCACACGGACAGCGGCCAGAACAGTCTTTATGTGACAAAGCGTACAGCCAACTGGAACGGGGCGACGCTCTCGATTAAAAAGCTGGTTGAGGTCGGTGTTCCCTACCGTTTCTCGGCATGGGTAAGACAGGATTCGGGAAAGACTGAGAAGATCTCCATGAAGCTTGACTACAAGGACGCGGCAGGGACGGCGTGCTATGGCACAATCATAGAGGATCAGGATTTTCCGTCCGGCAAGTGGGTGGAGCTGAATGCCGTGTGCGCGGTGCCGGAGTATGCAGATGACATCGCTCTGTATTTTGAGTCCTCCTCTGCCGCCACACTTTCCTTCTACATAGATGATGTGGTTATTACCGGAAAGAAGTCCGACTATAAGGGCTTTGTCAGGACAGATGAGAATTATGCAGAGATGAAACAGTCGGGCGTTTTGTCAACGGGCAACAACGCGCGCATCAAGGCGGTGATCGAGAAGGCGCGCGCCGGGGAGGATGTGACGCTGGCCTATATCGGAGGTTCCATTACCTCCGGAGGAGTTGCGTCGCCGAACTCCAACTGCTATGCGCAGGTTTCCGCCCAGAAGTTTGCCTCCGCTTACGGGAAGGACGGCGGAAAGAATGTCCACTTTATCAACGCGGGCATGCACGGTACACCTTCGGATATCGGAGTGGTCCGCTATCAGCGCGACGTGATTGACCGTCTGCCGGAGGGGAGCGACCATGCGGACATCCTTTTTATCGAGTTTGCAGTCAATGACTATGAAACTACAACCGGAGGCGGCGGCTACGAGGGTCTGATCCGCGGGGCGCTGGAGGACGGCTCTGCCGTAGTGCTGGTGTTCTCTGTGTTCCAGACCATGAACCGGGTATGCGAGATGGATTACCGCAAATACGGCGAGCACTATGAGCTCCCCATGGTCAGCATGGGAGACGCGATCGAAAAGTATGCAAAGACGGACGGGTTTAACGACTGGTATTATGGGGACAACCTTCACCCGAACAATGACGGGCATCTCCTGATGGCAGACTGTATTATGCAGCTGATGGATCAGATTGACAAGGAGGAGGCAAAAGCGGACAATATTGCGGACGTGAATGCCATCGCTCCGGTGAAAACTGCCGCATATCAGGGCTTTCAGATGATTGATTCGGCGACGAAGGCGAAGGATGACGCCGCGATTCTTTCCATCAGTGCCGGAGGCTTTTCTGAGAAGGACCGCGAGGTTCCGAGCTTTGGATATCCCTATAAGGACGGCAAGGATGCGCTGTGGTTCGAGGATAACTGGATGCATGGAGCCGACGGGAAAAACAATTCCCTGAAAATCAAGCTCAACTGCAGTTCGATGCTCCTCGTATACAAGATCAGCGGCTCGAACGCATTCGGGCAGGCGGATCTGTATATTGACGGCAAGAAGACTCAGACGCTCAACTGTTATGACGCATCCGGCTGGAACTACGGAAAGGTCTGCATTGCAATCAACGAGGAGGAGGCAGCAGAGCACACCGTAGAGCTGAAGATGGCAGGTGGCAGCGAGAATAAAAAGTTTACAGTCATGGCGATCGGTTATAAGTAATGCTTTACCGGATACTGATCACGGGACCCGACACCTTCATCGGCAGAAACCTGATCCCGGCGCTCAAAGCGATACAGAGCGGAAGGGACAGGGTTCGCCGGGTGGAGGCGGTGGGGAATCAGGCAGAGCTTAAATTAGCCTTATGTGATCGAAGTGTTTCCTGGGAGGAGTTGGAGGAGCACTGCAGGCGGGCGGATTTTGTGTTTCATCTTGCAGAAGTGAACCGGGCGAAGGACGTGGATGATTTCATGGAAAAGAACTTTAAGTTCACGGAGCGTTTGGAGGAGGTTCTGTACAAGTGCCAGAATCCGTGTCCGATTGTATTTGCATCCTCCTGCCATGCCTCCCTGCTGGGACAGTATGCGGGTTCGCCTTATGGAGAGGTCAAACAGGCGGAGGAGCTGTTGTTGGCCTCGTTTGGAAACCTGACAAAGGCACACACGGCAGTTTTTCGATTTCCGGAGCTGTTTGGGCCGGGGTGTCCGCCGGAGGACGCCTCGCTCGTACCCGCGCTCTGCAAAAGGATTGCAGGGGGCGCGGCGATGCCGAAGGCGGAGGACGGAATGGAGCTTGAGCTGGTATATATGGAGGATGTGGTAAATGCACTCCTTGACGCTTTAAACGGGCTTGAGATGAGATGCCGGTTTGACGGCCCGGCACCTGTGCCGGACCAAAACGGAAGGTACTGTTATGTTCCGCACAGCTATCGGATTGCCGCGGGGGCTGTCATTGAGCTGTTGGAGCGTTTTAAGAAGCTGCCCCCGCAGGCGCTGGAGACAGTCCTTGCTCCGGGGTCTTTTACGCACAGGCTTTACTTGACGTACCTGTCGTATGCCGGGTGAGAGCATCGGATATGCACAAGAGGAGAACAAGATGCCGGTATTTGATTTCACACAGTCCTCCGCATTGCCGGAGGCGGAATGCACCTACACCACCTATCGCTCCGACGAAAAGACGGCCACAGCGGAGAGGCCGATTCTTTTGCTGGACAATCGTCAGAGGCAGTGGAAGCACCACTCCTGCGGAGTGTTTACGAACCAGGTCAGGCGGACCGCCTTTGAATTTCAGGAGGAGGACGGAACCGTTCAGGCGGACATATGCCGGGTGGATGCCCGGTTTGTCAGTCTCCTCCGCTGGCTGGGGGAGAATCATATTCCCGTGCGCCTGTCCGGAGTGAACTGCGCGGAGGGCTATGCGGTGTTGAAGATCCGGGAGACGGCCTTCGGAAACGGGAAAAAGCTCTCCGCGGAGGACGGGTTCCTGCAATTTATGATTGAGCGGCTGTTCGCGAGCAGTGCGCCCGCCGAGGAGACGGAGGATGACGACAGCGAGGAGGAGGGCGACAGTATGCGTCTGACCAGCCTTCAGAGCATCACCGATTTTATGACATGTGCGGGTCGGACGCTGCCGGACAATATCCGCCTTTGGGCGAGGCGGAACCTCGCGGTGGCGCGCTCGGCGGAGGTGTCTGCGGAGGAGCGCAGGCATGCGCAGCGCGCTCTCTCCATCATGATGAACATACAGTGGAAAAGCAATTATTTTGAGTCCATTGATCCGGCGGAGGCCAGAAGGATTCTGGACGAGGAGCTGTACGGGATGGAGAAGGTCAAGCAGCGGATTATCGAGACCATCATCCAGATCAACCGGACGCACACGCTCCCGGCCTACGGCCTGCTTCTGGTGGGGCCGGCGGGAACCGGAAAATCACAGATCGCCTACGCGGTAGCGCGCATTTTGAAGCTCCCGTGGACCACGCTGGACATGAGCTCGATCAACGATCCGGAGCAGCTTACCGGCAGCTCCCGCGTCTATGCCAACGCGAAACCGGGCATCGTGATGGAGGCGTTTTCCATTGCGGGGGAATCCAATCTGGTATTTATTATCAACGAGCTGGACAAGGCAAGCTCCGGCAAGGGGAACGGAAATCCGGCGGATGTGCTCCTTACGCTATTGGATAATCTGGGATTTACGGACAACTATATGGAGTGTATGGTTCCGACACTCGGCGTCTATCCGATCGCGACCGCAAATGATAAGTCGATGATCAGCGCGCCCCTGATGTCGCGCTTTGCAGTGATTGAAATTCCGGATTACACCCCGGAGGAAAAAAGGATTATTTTCTCTGAATATGCGCTGCCAAAGGTGCTTCGGCGCATGGGGCTGATGGCGCAGGAATGCAGGTTGACAGAGGACGCACTGACCGCTGTGGTGGATCGTTGTAAAAACGCTGGAGGGATTCGTGACTTGGAGCAGACGGCAGAGCATATAGCAGCCAATGCGCTCTATCAGATTGAAGCGGAGCACTTGTCCTCTGTGATCTATGACGTGCAGGAGGTTGAGAACCTGTTGGATTAATCAGGTGCGGACTTTGGACAGGATGCGCCCGAATTTGATCCAGCGCCTGATGTCGTCATTGTTGCTGTCATCTATGAAAATGGTATTGCCGTAGTTGTTGACGGGGTCCAGTCTGCCGATCGTAGACTGGCGGTACTTGCGGATGTAGGTGAGTCCGGTGGCAGTGTCGATGAAAATTCCTGTGTCACCGTCGCGGATGGGCTGATGGCTGATCAGGAGGATATCGTTGAGCTGGTACACAGGGACGAGATGATTGCTGGTCACGCGCAAGCCGCAGTCGATTTGCTTTCCGAAGATCATGCGGTACGCGGAAACATTGAACTTTTCGATGTTGGCTGAGTCCCAGTACATGCCGTCCTGCATATTGCCGGTTGGAACGAGCACGGAGATGAAATCATCTGCCGGCTGATTTTTATCCAACGAGTTTTTGAAGCCGAGCTCAAGATCAATGATGGTGTTGAGAAAATTAAGCTGGGATTCACTGAGCTGTCGAAGCTTTGTGAAAGCATCGAGGTAAGGGTCGGAAATCCAGCCCAGCTCATAGGTGAGCTTATGCGTGAGACGATACATCTGGTAGGCAATGTAGATGTCGATTTTTCTGCTCTCACCGTACAAAATGCGCTTATACGCGGAGCAGGAAATTCCAAGAACATGTGCCATTTTTTCCTGCGAGTATCCGAGCGCCCGTCTCTCGTTTTCCATGCTGGATGCATAGTGATCCATGAGTTCTTCTCTAGTCATACGTGACACCTCCTCATTTTTCTATAGTACCTTTGCAAATTTAATTATAGTGAAATGTTAGAAATGATTTCAATATCAAAAACTGAAATGGCAAAACCCGTCATGTTTTGGCAAATATGAAAATAGTATGAAACGGATTGATGATGATTTGAAAAATGGCCGGTTTCGACCGGTATATCTGCTCTTCGGAGCGGAGACCTATCTGATCCGGCAGTACCGGAATAAGCTCCTTGGCGCACTGGTGCAGGAGGGGGATACGATGAATTTTTCCCGGTTTGAGGGGACGGATATCGACCCTCGGGAGCTGATTGATCTGTCGGAAACGCTGCCATTCTTTGCGGAGCGCAGAGTGATTCTGGTGGAGGACAGCGGACTGTTCAAAAAAGCCTCTGCGGAGCTTGCGGAGTATCTGGCCGCCGTGCCTGAGACCACCTGCATGTTGTTTGTGGAGCAGGAGGTGGACCGCAAGACAAAGATGTATAAGGAGGCAGGGCGCGTCGGCCTTGCCGTGGAATTTGCAAGACAGACGGATGAAATTCTCGCGCGCTGGATCGGAGGGCGCTTAAAAGCCAACGGAAAGACAATGACGGGCGACGCATACGCGCAGTTTATCCGCAAGACAGGGAACGATATGGAAAATATTGACCGGGAGCTTGAGAAGCTCCTGTGCTATACACTGGAGAGGGAGTCCATCGGGGCGGAGGACGTGGAGGCAGTCACCACGGAAAAGACTGAGAACAGGATCTTCGACATGGTGGATGCGGTGGCGGCGCACCAGCAGAAAAGAGCGCTGGAGCTCTACTATGATCTTATCGCCCTGAGGGAGCCTCCGATGCGGATCATGTATTTGATCAGCAGTCATTTTCAAAAGCTGATTGTCGTGAAATCTATGACCAATCAGGGCTTTGGAGGCAGGGATATCGCGTCAAAGGCGGGTTGTCCGGACTGGGCAGTGCGCAAATACCAGTCGCAGAGCCGTCAGTTTTCCATGGAGCTCTTAAAAACTGCGATTGAGGACGGAGCTGCGTTTGAAGAGGCCGCGAAGAGCGGGAAGATGCAGGAGCAGCTGGCGGTCGAGCTGTTTCTGTTAAAATATTCAGCGCAATAGGAAATGAAAAAACCGTCCGGCATGACGGGGACCGGACGGTTTCATAAATTAAGCGACGCCGTTGACAAGCCTTGCCAGACGGGAAACCTTTCTTGCTGCATTGTTCTTGTGATATACGCCCTTGGTGCAAGCAGACTCGATCACCGAGGTCGCATTCTTGAGAGCCGCATCGGCAGCGCTTCTGTCGCCGGATGCAACAGCTGCCTCCACCTTCTTGATCGAGGTCTTAACCTCAGAGCGGATTGCCTTATTTCTGGCAGTTTTTGTCTCTGTCACTAAAATTCTTTTCTTTGCGGATTTAATGTTAGCCAACCTGTCCACCTCCCTGCTAATAAATCTTTTTTTCCATGCGGTGAAACAGACACGGACGCTTCATCGCAAACATACTATAATATAATATGACAACCTCCCGGTGCTGTCAATACATAATTTGAAAAAAATTGGGGAAATTGTTAGCAACAAAAACAATGAAGCTTATCATAAATCAAGGGATATTTGGCAATAGGGGGTACGAGTTTTGCTGGGAGAGACTTATCCGATTCGGACAGATCTGGCGCTGGAATCGCAGGAGCGCCTAAAGAACCGGGGAGAGGTGAGAGGCGTCGATTTTAAAGAGGAGGAGAGGGAGAACGGGGTCGTGGTGAGCACCGTTGTCATTCAGACAGAGAATGCGGCGCACGCGATGGGCAGGCCCAAGGGAAAATATGTCACGATTGAGGCACCGCAGATGACAGAGGAGGACGAAGGCTATCACAGGGATATTTCCCTGGAGCTGGCTCGCATCATCCGCCAGATGCTCCCGGAGGAGATTCTGGGCGGCGCAAAGGCTCAGCCGGTCGACCGGGGCCTGGAGATTTCAGTGCTTGTAGTGGGAATGGGCAACCGGGCCGTGACGCCGGACGCACTGGGACCGCGGGTGGTGGATAATCTCTTTATTACGAGACATATCATGAATGAGTTCGGAAAATATGCGTTTTCCGACGAGGATGTGAGCAGGATCAGCGGGATTGTGCCCGGAGTTATGGCGCAGACGGGCATGGAGTGTGTGGAGATCCTGCGGGGCGTGGTGAAGGAGACTGCGCCGGATCTGGTGATTACCGTAGATGCCCTGGCAGCGCGCAATGTCAGAAGGCTCGGGCGCACGATTCAGCTGACGGACACCGGAATTACTCCCGGCAGCGGAATCGGAAATCACAGAAACGCAATCAATCGGGAGAGCATCGGGGTTCCGGTCATTTCGCTCGGAGTGCCCACTGTGGTGGACGCGGCGACGATCGTGGCGGACGCGATGGACTCGCTGATCCGCGCGATGTCCCTGTCCAACCTGCAGGGGCTCGACGAGCGGGAGCGGCAGGAGCTGGCAAGGGAGCTGTTGTCCCCCCAGCTCAACGGGCTGTTTGTGACGCCGAAAAATATTGACGATTCCATCAAGCAGCTGAGCTTTCTGATCTCGGAGGGCCTCAATGTAGCGCTGCTGGGGAATAAGGAGGAGGCCGGAAGCATACAATGAGCTGAGGTGGTGATTTTTTGCGGAGCAAGAGGGCTAGAAAAATCAGAAAGCGGCTTCTTCTCTTTATGATATTTCAGATCGCGCTGGCGGGGGCGTGCCTGTACCGCTGGGGAGGGATGCTCTGGGAGGGGTTCGGGCGAAACCTTTCCATCCATTTATACAACGGGGTGCTCAATCTCTGTGTGCCGGGGGTAATCAGTGCGCAGCAGGAGGGTGGGGGAGATATTTTAATGGACGTGACGGCGGCACTCTACCCTTCGCTGGCGGCGAACGAGGAGATGCTGTGGTATGAGTCCCGCGCGGAGGAGCTGGCGGATTACGAGAATCTGGCGGCGCAGGAGAATCAGAGTGTGATG
Organism: uncultured Lachnobacterium sp.; assembly: GCA_964575245.1. Lineage (GTDB taxonomy): Bacteria > Bacillota > Clostridia > Lachnospirales > Lachnospiraceae > Roseburia. Next base: position 9,985 of record CAZNQZ010000039.1, read on the forward strand.
CTGATGATTGCGGAGAACGAGGGCGTGGAAAAGACCGGCAGTGCGATGAAACCGCAGGAGAAGCTTCCCGCTTCCCCTGCGGACGAGGCACAGGGCTCCTCTCCGGAAAATCCGCCGGAGGGCAGTGAGGAGAACACGGGACGGACAGAGTCAGAAGAGACAAAGGAGCAGACCCTTGGCGGAAAGAAGGCGACGGTCAACCGGAAAAAACTAAAGGATTTCGACTATCTGCTCCAGCATTTCTATCAGGTTGACAATACAACTACGATCGGCAGCAAACAGCTGAACGCTGAAAAGCTTCTCGCCTACGACCTGACACTTGACGGGAAGGCGGAGGGCGCGCAGATTCTGATATACCATACGCACTCACAGGAGGGCTATGCGGACTCTGTGGCAGGCGATCCCTCCACGACGGTGGTGGGGGTTGGGGATCGGCTGACGGAGCTTTTGACGGAGAAGGGGTTTCAGGTGATCCACGACAAGGGAACCTATGATCTGCCGAAGCGGGATCGGGCATACTCGGTTGCGTCGCCATACATACAGGATATTTTGAAGGAGAATCCGGACATTGAGGTGGTGATTGACCTGCACCGGGACGGCGTGAGCGAAAATGTCCGCCTTGTGACGGAACAGGACGGGAAAAAAATGGCGCAGATCATGTTTTTCAACGGATTGAGTCATACGACGGCGGCGGGGGACATCGCTTATCTGAAAAATCCCTACATTCAGGATAATCTGGCGTTTTCTTTACAGATGCAGATTGCGGCTGCGGAATACTATCCGGATCTCACGAGGAGGATTTATCTGAAGGGATACCGGTTCAACATGCATTTTGTGCCGAAATCCCTGCTGGTTGAGGTCGGGGCGCAGACAAACACGGTTGAGGAGGCGATGAATGCCATGGAGCCCCTTGCGGATCTTCTCGGGCAGGTTCTCTCCGGCGAATACCGGCAATGACAAAAAAAAGCAGACAAAGACCGGAAAGTATGCTATGATAGTAATCGAATCATTTTACAGACGGTGGGGGAAAAAGCTATGGTTGATTACACGGAAGGCTCCGGGAAACAGTATCACACCGGAGTCGGGCCGCAGGACATCGGGGGTTATGTGATTTTACCGGGAGACCCTAAGCGCTGTGCAAAGATCGCCGCGCATTTTGACCATGCGTCGCTGGTTGCGGACAGCCGGGAGTATGTTACATACACGGGGATGCTGGACGGAGTAAAGGTCAGTGTGACCTCGACCGGGATCGGAGGGCCGTCCGCCGCGATCGCCATCGAGGAGCTGGCCAAGTGTGGCGCGCACACCTTTATCCGCGTGGGAACCTGCGGAGGTATGCAGGAGGAGGTGCTGGGCGGTGATCTGGTGATCGCAAGCGGCGCGGTCCGCATGGAGGGGACAAGCCGGGAGTTTGCGCCAATCGAGTATCCGGCAGTGCCGGACTACTCTGTGATGCATGCGCTGATTCAGGCGGCACACGCGAAGAATATCCGATGTCATGTGGGCGTGGTGCAGTGCAAGGATTCCTTTTTCGGGCAGCACGAGCCGGAGGTGATGCCGGTGGCCTATGAACTCAAAAACAAGTGGGAGGCGTGGCTTCGGATGGGATGCCTCGCCTCGGAGATGGAGTCGGCGGCGCTTTTTATCGCGGGCAGCTTTCTGCGCGTCCGCGTGGGGAGCTGCTGCCTGGTGGTTGCAAACCAGGAGCGCGCGAAAAAGGGGTTGCCCAATGCACAGGTACATGACACGGAGGCGGCGATCTGCTGTGCGGTTGAAGCGATCCGGCTGTTAATTGCGGAGCACGCTGATGTTCAATGAACAATGGAGCTTCCTGTATAATTCAAATATAGGGAATCCCAAGAAAGAAGGTTGAGA
>CAZNQZ010000040.1:0-11825 GCA_964575245.1 uncultured Lachnobacterium sp.
TATCGATAAAGTTTTTCAAATATTCCGAACCGTACTCCACGAGCCCGGTGATGCTGGCGACAACGGTCGGCCCGACCGCCGCGATGAACAGTGTAAAGATCGACAGCAAAAACAAAATTGAAACGACGATCCCCAGCACTCTGGCGAGTTTTTTTGCACTCTTCTCCGATTTCATCCTCGGTGAGAGCAGGCGGAAAAAGATCTTCTCTGTGGATTTTAAAACCGGATTCAGCAAATAGGCCAAAACCAGCCCGATAATAATAGGCTCTCCCGCCTTCAACAGCCTGCCCCAGCCGCTCGCAAAACCCTTGTACCGGTAAACGGCAAAAAAGAACAGGATCGCGCACGCGATGGTGAGAAACGCTGTCAGGCCGACCTTAAACAGCCACATATTTTCCTTCCGGTGATTTTTTCCCGTTCCGGATTTTCTTTTTTCCACTTGATCTTCTGACATAATTGCTCCTAACTGCGGTAATAGTTGATGAGGCAGCCATCCAGTATAATGTCGCGCTCGTCCGGCGTCAGTTCCGCCATCCGCAGCGCAAATGGTGTGATGTTCCCATCCTTTACCACGTATGCGTCAAACTCTGTCTTTCCGTCCGCGACCGCCGCGCGAATCCCCGGCAAAAACAGATAGTCCAGATTCTCAAACGGCAGCGCACCCTCGTCGATCAGGAAGGGCAGCATACCCCAGTTGATCAGGTTGGAGCGGTAGCGCTTGGTCGCGTACTCATTGGCAATGTTCGCCCAGCCTCCGAGTACCTTCTGGCAGGAGGCCGCCTGCTCACGCGCGGAGCCATCCCCCGGCTTCACCGCAAAAATCGTACTTCCAAAGCCGATATTGGCACGGCTAATACCCTCGAAGTGCGCCTTGATCGTATCCATCACGCCATGCACCTCGGGCGCCACTCCGCCGGGACAGGTATCCTCCTCCACAGCCTTCTGGGCCTTCTGAATCTCCTTCGCGCGCCCCACATACTCCGGGTCCTTGCGTGAGAGTGTGAATTCCGCAAGCCCCAACGGATTGGAGCGGTACGAGGAGGTCTCCCCGGAGGGAATCAGCTCGTCCGTCGTCGTGACCGGGTCATGGATCACCGACACCACCTTGAGCACCAGATTTTCCGGCAGCGCACTCATCTTCGGCCAGTCCTTGATGTTGGGGCCAAAGCGGATTTCCACATCCGCATCCGCAACACCCCGGCTGTCAAACACGCGGTTCTCATATATCCTGCTGTCAAAGAAATACTTGGGCTTTGCGTAGTTGATGTCCATGTCCGTCGCGGCGGTCAGATAGCCCTTGTTCGCGGCAGTCGCCGCGATTGAGCGGGCATCCATGAGCGCCACGGAGGAAACCTGTCCGTTCTGAACCTTCGAGCCCTCGCGGTTCGGGAAGTTTCTCGTGGAGTGGCGGATGGTAAACGCGTTGTTCGCCGGAGTATCCCCCGCGCCGAAGCACGGACCGCAGAAGGCCGTCTTGACGATTGCCCCCGCCGCCAGAAGGTTCGCCACGGCACCGTTTTTCACCAGTTCCATATAGATCGGCGTCGATGCCGGATAAACGCTCAACGCGAATTCGTCCGCGCCGATGGAGGTTCCCTTCAGGATGTCCGCCGCATCACAGATATTTTCAAAACCGCCGCCCGCGCATCCCGCTATAATTCCCTGGTCCACATAGAGCCTTCCGCCCTTCACCTTGCTCTTGAAGTCCGGTCTGACCTTGCCGTCAAAGCTGACCATTGCACGCCTTTCGCAGTCCTCTAAAATATCCATGAGGTTCGCGTTCAGCTCCTCGATGGTGTAAGTGTTGCTCGGATGGTAGGGCATCGCAATCATCGGCCTGACGGCACCGAGATCGATCTCAATCCACCGGTCGTAAAATGCCGTCTCGCCGGGATTTAACTCCCGGTAGCCGCCCACTCTGCCATGAATGTCATAGAATTCCTTCACCCTGTCGTCCGTTCTCCAGATGGAAGAAAGACAGGTGGTCTCGGTTGTCATGACATCCACGCCAATCCGGAAGTCCACGCTCAAATTGGACACGCCCGGCCCAACGAATTCCATCACACTGTTTTTCACAAAACCGTTCTCAAACACGGCTCCGATGATGGCCAGCGCCAGATCCTGGGGACCCACTCCCTTCACCGGCGTTCCTGTCAGATACACGCCCACGACATCGGGCATGTCAATATCATAGGTCTTATTTAGGAGCTGCTTGACCAGCTCCGGGCCGCCCTCGCCGACTGCCATCGTCCCCAGCGCGCCGTAGCGGGTGTGGGAGTCGGAGCCGAGAATCATCCTGCCGCATTCCGCGAGCATCTCACGCGCGTACTGATGGATGACCGCCTGATGCGGCGGGACATATACGCCGCCGTAACGCTTGGCGCAGGTCAGCCCGAACATGTGATCGTCCTCGTTGATGGTTCCGCCCACTGCGCACAGGCTGTTGTGACAGTTCGTCAGGACATAGGGAATCGGGAATTTTTCAAGCCCCGATGCCCGCGCCGTCTGAATGATCCCCACGAATGTAATATCGTGGGAGGTCAGCTTATCAAACTTAATCCGGAGCTTGTCCATACTGTCGGACGTGTTGTGCTCCTTTAAAATACGATAGGCAATCGTCTGCTGCTTTGCCTCCTCCGTCGAAATCTCCGTCCCGGTCTTCGCCGCTACCTCGCCGGACGCTCCGGGGGAATTGATCACTACCTCACTGCCGCGGATAAGGTATGCTCCGTCTGCAAATAATTTCATTCTTTTTCTCCTTAACTGATTTATTTCTGTTATTTAAATTATATCTATTGAACCCTCTGAAATCAAGAAATTTCGTTGCTGTTCCGATTATTCCCCAGACTCTCCTTTTCCCGGAACGCTCATCCCGAGCCGGTCCAGAAATGCCTGATTGATCTTGATCTCGGTCTGTCGGTTCGCATAGATTGAAGGCTCCTTCTGCACCGGTTTTGCCTCCCCCTTCTCCTTTTGGAGTTTTTCTTTCTCGCGCTCCTTATTGCGATCCTCTATCATTTTCAGATATTTCTCCGTGTCAATCAAATCCTGCAGCTGGCTCTTCAAATCGGTCTGATTGGCGCGGACGCGCTGTTCCTCAGTTTTTAAATGCTCCTCCATATCAGCGTAGATTTGTGAGACGTGCGAGCGGGCCTGACCCATGATCTCCTGAATCCCATTCAGCGCGTCGTCCATATACAGAACCGACGCCGCATATATGTCCTCCGCCTTCCGGCTGGCGTCCCAGATAATCTGATCCGCCTGCTTCTGAAATTCCCGCTCCGCTTTATCCCTGCTGGCCGTCGTCAGCTCATAATCGTCCATGATCTGGTACATACATTCATTCAGCTCGCTCAGCAGGCTGAGCATCTGCTGCTTGTCTACAATCACCTTGCCGGAATCCCTTCCATACGGCTCACTCTTGGAGAGCAGTACGTGCAGGCTCCTCAGTACATTCTCGGTATTACTCTGTGCGCTCATGTTTCCCTCACATATTCGGTGTTTAATGCTTCCTATGCCATTATACCCACATTCCGGTAAGCGGTCAAGTTTGGAGTTGACAATACCCGCTGAGGAACTCTAAAATAAGTCAGAGGAGGATGAGATTATGAGAATTGGAGCACAGCTTTACACCGTCCGCGATTTCTGCCAGACCCCCGCTGAGCTTGCCGGGACCCTGAAACGGATCGCCGACATTGGCTACCGCTATGTTCAGGTCTCCGGCACCTGCAGCTGTGAACCGGAATGGCTGCGCGCCGAGCTGGACAAAAACGGCCTGACCTGCGTCATCACACACACTCCCGCGGATCTGCTGGTGTCCAATCCGGCAGGAGTGGCGCGCGCCCACGATCTGCTCGGCTGCAAGTATGCAGGCTTGGGCTGGAATGCCTTCGAGCTTAAAAAGGGCGACACACCGGACACCTTCTATGAAAAATACATCGGCGCAGCGCGCCTGCTCGGGGAGCACGGCAAATATTTCATGTATCATAACCACGATCAGGAGTTCCAAAAATACGACGGGGAGCTGATTTTGGAGCGGCTTGCGGAAATGTTCAAGCCGGATGAGATGGGCTTTACGCTGGACACCTTCTGGATCACTGCGGGCGGCGGCGACCCGGCGTGGTGGATCGAGCGCCTGCGCGGACGGGTTCCCTGCATTCATCTGAAGGATTTTGCCTACGGCCGCCGGATGGCCGTGATCGGCGAGGGCAACATCAATTTTGACCGCGTGTTTGACCGGGCCGAAGCCGCAGGAACGGAGTATATGCTCGTTGAGCAGGACGACTGCAACAAAGAGGACCCCTTCGCGTGCCTCGCGCGCAGCTATCAATTCCTGAAGGCGAGGGGGTTTGCATAGGGGTCCATTGACATTCCATCAGCTGCTTGCCACGGAGGCAAGCAGCATCAGGAACGAAGAATTCCAGTAGATAGTGACCTCGTTTGTGGAGTAGCTTCCACTCATATCAAGCAGACATTTCGCGGGGGCAGGGACTGTCTTTCCGGAAAATACTCCCTTGATCGTATCATCGGCAAACCAGCGGCAGGGACCGCCGGAGAGCATGCCGGGCATGGCTTTTCCGCGCACAACAGAGGGCCTGTGATGCGGATGGCGGATCGAACAGGTTCCGCGGCCACTGACAAAACAGAGCCCCATGGGGTTGCGCCCCAGCAGATAGTGCAGCTGTGCCTCCGCGGCGTCTAAGTATCTGCGCTCTCCGGTGAGCGCCCATGCGTCGTAGAGGTGAAGGCCGTTGTTCGATGCCGTAAGATTGCTGCCCCAGCCATATTGCATTTCCGTCAGGGCAGTGCCGTAGCCGTCGGACTCCGCGGTCTGTAAAATCACGTCCGCAAGGGCAATCATCGACTGTGTGATCTCAGCGCAAAGCGCCTCGTCCACCGGGTGTTTTGCAGCGAGATAGGCAAGATTGCCGTAGCTTCCCATATTGCTCCAGCCATACCCGTGATAAAGCTTTTCCCTCGCAAACGAATCGAAATCCCTGCGGTACTCGTCATCCCCAAAGGTTCTGTAGAGCTCAGCCGCCGCCCAATACCGCTCGTCCGCATCGCAGGAATCCCCATACTCACCGGTGGTGATTCCCGCGGGATTCTTAAAGCCGCCGGGGATATCCATCTGCTTCATTGCCGCATAGGCTCCTCTGGAAGCGGTTTCCAGCCTGCGGGCGTAGTCTTCGTCCCTGTCTTTATAAAAGCGTACCGCCATAGCGGTGACTGCCGCAAAATCGGCAGTGGCCGTAACGGAAACCGGGCAAAGCACCAGCTCCTCTGTTTCGTCCTCCGGCATAAGAAAGCCGCAAAAGCCCGGACAGCTCACCTTATGGTAAAGCGCACCATCCTCCCGCTGCATTTTCATCATCCAGTCCAGCTCATACTTCAGCTCATCCAGATAGTCCGTGGGATCGCCGGGCAGCGCCGCAAAATGGTCGGCCGACGGAGTCAGGCTCGCCGCCGCAAACCCGATGTGCTCCGGACTCCTGTATCTGCCGCACAGAGCTGCATTCCGCTCCAACGCATAAAAAAGCTGAGCGACCGCCATCGCTCCGGGGCCCACGTAGCGTCCGTAGTCCCCCGCATCGTGCCAGCCGCCTGCCGCCTCCCTCATCTCTCTGCTTCCGTAAACACTGGCAGACTCCGTATGACACTTTTTATGGGCATAGATCCCCGCAGCGCTTTCCGGTAAATCGTGTCCGCAGCGCTGGAGATAGTAGAACGCCACGGAGCTCTGAAACACCTCGTAAAAAGCGTTCTCCCCCACGGCAAAAAAATCCGATTCGCCCAGTCCCTCCGCGATGATATAATAGAGCCCGCTCTCCGTGACAGCGGAAAAATCACCGATGTAATTGATCTCTCCGGCGGAGGCATTCTCAATTCTTTGATCCGCAATGCCAGCGTATACACAGACCCCGCATGTACTGTACACGGCGAAGGAGACCGGTTCATCCGCGCAGAAGCTGGCCTGTTTTTTCATACGGGGCAGATAGCCGCACTGATCTACAAATATCCGTCTATACATCATCGTCCCCTCTTCACCGCGTCAAAACCGGTCCGTTGAATGCCCGCCCTCATGCAGTGCACCGGAAAGCCGGTGAATGAGATCGACCTCCTTTTTCTGGCACTGCATACACTTCCTGCCGGAATGAATCAAAACGCCACAGCCCTCACAGGCAATCTTAACTGCGGAATCAACCGGAAACTTGATCCTCTCCTCCCGTATCATGCGTGTGAGGTAACTCTCCTCCACATGGCACGCACTTGCCGCACCCTCAAGACTCACGGTCCGGTTTTTATCGAGGAAATCCTCCACCTCGCGGATTTTGCCATCCACTGCCTTCCTGCAGTCCGGGCAGATCGTCTCCTCCGTTATGTTGTAAAAAAGTCTCCCGCACTTTGCGCAGTTTTGTACCTCCATGCAGCTACCTCTTTCTCTGAAAAGCTTTTCTTACTTTTCATATTTTTATCTTCATGATACCCTATCCATTTTCGCTTTGTCAACTCTGTTTTACTGCAGCAGGGCCATTACGGTAACAGTTCAGCCTGCAACTGTTACCCATTACGCTCTGTGTGACCTGACCTTTCGGTGGAAATCCCTGTCAGAACAATTCAGAGGCGACTCCCTTCGCTTCATAAAAACATAACTTTTCCTTATGGATATTGGCATATTGCGAACAGCACATTAGAAAGATGTTGAAAAGATTTGAAATGCCATTATAATAAAGGTATGAAAAACGAAAAAGGAGGTTCCCATGAGAAAAATTTTCAAAAAAGCAGCTGCTGTTTTCACTCTGTCCGCCATGCTTGCACTTTCTGCGGCGGACGCCGCCCGTGTGATGGCCTCAGACCGCGACACGGCCATGGCAAATGACCCGGACCCGTTCACTCCGAAGCAGGCACAGGCCTACGACACCAAAAACCTGACGCTGACCAAAGGACTGACCTACATACAGAACGGAAAAGAAATTGAGGTCACCGGCGCCATCGACACGATGGTGTTCTGCGCCGATCCGACGTGTGTCGAGGCGGAGGATGGCAGGATCTACATGTACGCGACCCTCGACCAGCGCTCCTATGCCAAAGACTTTAACAGTTTTGGCGGTGCGGTCAACCCTTCCACCAATCCCTCCAACGGTAAGGTGATCGGCAACATATACCAGACCAAAAAGCTGGCGATCTACTCCACAGCCGACCTTGTAAACTGGACCGACGAGGGCGTGATTGACATGGACAGGGTTCCCTCGACAGGCGGCGGCTTTGCCGGTTCCCGATGGGCCTGGAATTCGTGGGCTCCGAGCGCCCTGCGGTATGACAGCGACGGCGACGGAAAGGACGAATATTACATATTCTTCACCAACGGCGGGAATATCGGATATGTGAAGGGCGAAAGCCCCACCGGCCCGTGGAAGGACGAGCTCGGCCAGCTTTTGATTGATAAATCCAAAATCCCGAACGGCATGGGCAACAACATCATCTGGAATTTTGACCCCTCGGTGCTGATGGACGACGACGGCAGCGCCTATATCTACTGGGGCGGCGGCAACCTGCCCGGCGAAGCCGCCAAGCACCCCAAAACCTCCCGCGCGTGCAGGATGAAAATCCTTCCCAACCGGATTGAGATGGACTGGAGCACCCTGACCCAGCTGGACGCATACTATATGTTCGAGGACAACGAGATCAACAAGTTTCAGGGAAAGTATGTCTATTCCTACTGCGCAAACTGGAATGTTCCGAGGGACAACAAATACATCAAGGACGGGGCAGCGGTCTCCATTATCGCGTATGTCTCGGATGACCCGCTGCATGTGACCTCCGATCCGGAAAACTATAAGAGCGGCCAGCCGAAATACCTTGGGGCCATCCTTAAAAATCCGGGCGAACAGCTATTCCACGAGTGGTACAACAACCACCACCATATGTTTGAATTCAAGGGGAAGTATTATATTCTGTACCACACGACAGCGCTGGATCAGTTCCTGTACAAAGATTTCTATCAGGCCGCAGGCAGACAGTCGCTCTCGTACCGAAACATGCACATTGACGAGATCAAGGTCGATGTCAAGGGAAATAATCCCTCGATTCAGATCCAGCCGACCTACGCGGGGCCCGGACAGGTGCAAAAATTTAACCCCTATCAGGTGATCAATGCCACCACCCAGAGCCATCAGGGCGGCCTCACGAGAAGCATACTTGCGGACGGCACGACGGTCCTCGACAAGATTGACACCGGAGACTGGACAAGAATCGATCAGGTTGATTTCGGCTCAGGCGGCGCAGGGAGCCTGAAGGCGTCCATTTCATCGACAAACGCCAAAGGCTCCATCGAGGTGTACCTGGACGAGGCACTCACCGGAACCAAAATCGCCACGCTCCCCCTGCGGCAGACGGTCAGCGGCAAATATGAGACAATTTCTACCGCGCTGGGTTCAGTGACCGGCGTACATGATGTCTACTTTGTGTTCCGCGGTTCGGGCTATCAGGTCGCATCCTGGGAGTTTGTCCCGGCTTCGGCATCCGCCGTGACTCCGGCAAAGCCCGCCATTCAATCGCTGACTTCGCTGAAGGGGAACCGCGTGAGGGTTACGCTCAAAAAGGCCGTTAAAAATGCGGACGGATACGAGATCCGCTACTCACTCACAAGCGACATGAAAAACGCCCGGACGGTCACCGTCACCGGGGCAGCTAAGAAAAAGATTGTAATCGAGAAGCTGGACAGCAGGAAAACCTACTATGTGCAGGTTCGTTCATATAAATCCGTGGACGACCAGCTGTCCTACAGCAAGTGGAGCGGAAAGAAAAAGATCACCTGCAGCTAATAGAAAAACAGGGCAGTTTCTAATGCAGAGAAACTGCCCTGTTCTGATTCTTACTCTATATAATTTTACTGTTCCGGCACCTCGATATCCTCCGGGGGCAGATAGTCCCTCGGGTTGACCGGCGTTCCGTCCTTTTTCAGGGAGAAGTAAGCATTGGTTCCCTCCACCGAATAATACTTCGTAGGCTCGCTGACATAGCCGATCACCTGACCGCTCTCCACGATATCACCTACATTGAAATTCAGCTCTTTAAGCTGGCCGTATGTCGCGATGTAACCGTCGCCGAGATCCTGACGCACCGTGCATCCGGTCTCCTCGCTGTTGAACACCTCGATAATCCGGCCCCGCGAAATCGAGTACACCTTGTCGTTGACTGCCCCGGAGATCACCATCGCGGGATTGCAGCGGTACTGCTCCAGCGTCGGAAAAAAGATGGTAGAATCCATGCTGTAATCCAGAAGCACCTTGCCCTCGATGGGCCAGACCACCCCGTTCTCCTTTTTAAAGTGCAGCGTCTCGGTGACTGCAGTGGGAACGGTCTTTTCCGGCTCCTTCGTCACAGTTTTTTCCGGCTCCTTCTCCTGCGTGTCCTGTGTCTCCTGTTCTGTCGGCTCAGGCCTGTTGTCCTTCACAGTTACCTCCGGCTCCTTTTGTCCCACCAGTGTTTGATCCTTGTTGGACGGCTTCGGCTCCAGTTCATGGGACACCGGGGTAAGATCGTCATTGCCGGATGGCGTTGTATCCTGTGTCTCCTGCTGAACCTTTTCCTGCTGGATCTTCTCCTGCTGCGCCAGCTGTTTTCTCTCCTGTGCTTTCTCCGTCGCGTATACACTCACAAAGCCGATCGCGCCCGCTACCAGACAGGCGACCGCGGCTACATAATGTTGTTTTTTCATCGGGCTTACCTCCATCATCGTTTAATCTTCGATGTAAGTATCTCCCGACCATGATAAATTATTCGGCTTTCAAAAAATACTTTTTTTCAAATTCATCGACCGGCATAGGCCTTGCAAAGTAATTGCCCTGAAAAATATCGCAGCCGAACTCCGTGAGAAAATCCACCTGCTCCGCCGTCTCCACGCCCTCGGTGATCACCTCCATGCCGAGCTGTATGGCCAGCGACAGGGACGACCGGTCATGCCTGCCGATAACGCAGCTGCAGATAAAAATTGTGACGGCAAAAAAGAACAGTATGTTTACTCGAAACGGAAACGGCTGATCACATCGCCCAGCTTGCGCGCAAGGACATTCATCTGTCCGGTCTTGTCCTTCACCATGTGAATATCCTCCACCATGGACTGGATATTCGCAGTCACCTCCTGATTGCTCGCCGCATTCTCCTGGCTGATCGCGCTCAAATCCTGCACGCTTCCGCTGATAGACGATTTGCTGCCGTCGAGCACTCCGGTCTTATCCGAAATCTCCCCAATCTGTCCGGCGCTGCTCTGAATGTGTTTGCTCAGCTCCTCAAAGCTCTCCTGTGTCTCAGCAATCATCTTCTGCTCGTTCGTAATCAGATCACGGATCTCATTGACCAGGCCTACGTTCCGGTCAGAGTGCTGTACAATCTCCTCCGCCAGCATACGGATCGAGTTCGCGCCCTCGTTGGACTGCTCAGAAAGCTGCCGGATATTGTCCGCAACCACGGCAAAGCCCTTTCCTGCCTCGCCCGCGCGCGCCGCCTCAATGGAAGCGTTGAGGCTCAAAAGCTGTGTCTGGTTCGTGATATCCTGAATAAACTGTACTGCCTCGTTAATCTTGGCGATACTGTTGTTTGTCATCTTAATCTGCTCGCTGATATCCTCGGCCGCCTTCACGGATCTCGTGCTGTTGGTCATTACGCCGTTCATGCACCTCATGGCCGTGTCGCTCACTTCGGATATCGTACTCGAGCTGTGGCTCAGGCTCTCAACGTGCTCAGAAATCACGCCGATATTCTCGCCCACAGTGAGCATCTCGCCGTTGACACTCTGCACATTGTCCGCCAGATTGGTGGCCGCCAGCGCCAGCTCATCCATGGCCGTATTGATTTGTCCCGCGCTGGAGTCGAGATTCGAACTGATCTCATTCAGATTCACCGCGCTGCTCTCAAGCTCTGTCGCGGTTGTCTGTGTCTCGCTGATGATATCCCTCAGATTTGTCTGCACCTTCTTTGCGGCGTCGGCAATTGCAACCGTCTCAAAAATAGCGCTGTGAATCGTAAAATCATGGCCAATATTGCCGTCCGCGATAATACCCAGCTCATCCGCCACCTGCTTGAGCGGCTTGCGGATAATCCGCGCCACCAGAATAATAATTATAACAAATACCGCTGCAGTCAGAAATGCAAGCAAGGTAAGCCTTTGAACCGCACTCAGAACCGCGGCATTTACGCTCGCCTGTTTTTCCCCAGCAAACGACATTCCCACGACCTCGCCGTTCACCTCAATCGGCAGATAGCAGACATAATACTTCGCCCCGTTGATAACGGTATCGTGAGATATGTAGCTCTCCTTTCTCTGCAGGACCGCGGCGATAACAGCGTCTCCCGCCTTTGTCCCCGCAATCCTCTGGCCGCCCGCGTCACGAATAGAAGAAAGAAACCGGGTGTCCCCCTTAAAAATCGTCATTTCGACACTCTGATTCTGCAGGCTGTCGATATATTCCTCGTCGCTTGGCTTTACCACCTCCCACTCTGCCCAATCCACGCCAAAGTAATTCCGAGCCTGCTCACAGGCCAACATGAGCTTTTCATCTACGGATCTCTCGAGCTGTCCTTTCATCTGACTGCAAGCGCTGATATTGATAATCAGCGTCACCACTACAAGCGGCAGCAAGCCAAACAGCACCAGCAGACCAAGCATACTCAGCTTTTTTGTCTTTGCCGCCTGATTGTTTAAATGACTCATAAAAACTTCCTCCCCTGTTTAAAATACCCTTTTTTCTAATAATAACATAATAATCAAAAAAGATCAATTAGTTTGTCAAAAAAGAGTATTTCAAGGGGCAGAATATTAATCG
>CAZNQZ010000041.1:0-11488 GCA_964575245.1 uncultured Lachnobacterium sp.
ATATGTCCAATAAATTATTTTTTCATGTGTGCCATTGCGCGCATTTCTCTGGCATTGTTCCTGACGGCATCCGTGATCTCCACGCCGCCCAGCATACGCGCCAGCTCCCCGATGCTGTCCGCCTCGTCCAGCCGCCGGATTCTCGACACCGTGGAATCATGCTCCACCGATTTTTCAATCAGAAAATGGCTGTCCGCCATGGATGCAATCTGCGGCAGATGCGTGATGCAGATAATCTGGTGACTTTTTGCAAGATCATTCATCTTTTCAGACACCATCTGTGCAGTCCTCCCGCTGATCCCGCTGTCGATTTCATCAAATACCAGCGTTGCGATCTCATCGCTCTCCGCCAGCACCGTCTTGATTGCCAGCATAACGCGGGACAGCTCTCCGCCCGACGCTACCTGCCCCAACGGTTTCAGCGGCTCTCCGGGATTGGTGGAGATTAAAAACTCCGCCTCGTCCCTCCCGCCGGAGGTATATTCCTCTGTCTGCGTAAACTCCATCGAAAACCGGACATCCAGAAAATTCAGGTCATTAAGCGCCTCCCGAATTGCCTCACAGAGAGGGACACCCGCCTGCCTGCGAATCTCTGACACCTCATCACAGAGCGCGTCAAGCTCGGCCTTTTTCTTGTTTAAAGAAGTTGAAAGTTGATTTAAATATTCATCATAATCGTTTAAGATAGTTATTCTTTCCTGTTTTTTACTACAGGATGTAATAATCTCCTCCACTGTGGAGCCATACTTGGATTTCAGATGGTTGATGAGGTCCAACCGCTTTCTTGTCTCATAAAAGGTTTCATCGTCAAACTCCTCCGCCGACAGATAGGCCGCCGCTCCATGATTAAAGTCAGAGAGAAGGCTGTCAATTTCTATGAGCTGCTGTTCCAGCTCCGCCGCCTTCGGATCATACTCCGAGACGGATGCCAGCTCCCGAATCGCCCTGCCGATCCGGTCGGATGCGCTCTCCGCCCCTTGGCCTGTGGCGGAATAAGCGGTCTCCACCGCATCCATTATTTTTTTCCCGTTGGAAAACCTGCGGAACAGCTGCTCGAGCTCCTCGTCCTCCCCCGGCTGCAGCTTTGCGTCAACGATTTCCTTTACCTCGTACTCCAAAAACGAGAGCTCCCTGCGCCTCGCCTCCTGATCTAAATTGGCATTCTCCCACTCCTCCGAAAGCCTTCGGTATTCCTGACAGCATACAGACAGCCGTTTCGGGCGCTCCCCCAGCTGATCTCTGGCATAATTGTCCAGAATTTCCAGATGTTTTTTTCTGTAGAGGAGGGACTGGTGCTCGTGTTGACCGTGCATGTCGATGAGAAGCGCCGCGACCGCCTTCAGCTTTGATGCAGATACCGCCTCTCCATTGATTCTTGCAACTGTTCTCCCGGAAGTTATTTTACGATTTAATATTATCGTCTCATCCTCAACCTCAATATCCAGCTGTCGGAGCGCTTCCAGGGTGTCCGGATTGTCCACCGCAAAAATAAGCTCCACATACGCGGCATCTCCGTTATCCCTGAGAAGACCCTTT
Source organism: uncultured Lachnobacterium sp. (assembly GCA_964575245.1). Lineage (GTDB taxonomy): Bacteria > Bacillota > Clostridia > Lachnospirales > Lachnospiraceae > Roseburia. The sequence continues at coordinate 1,537 of CAZNQZ010000041.1, forward strand.
GGCACTTTCTCGCCCAGCGCCAGATTGATGGAGCCGATGATGATGGACTTTCCCGCCCCGGTCTCTCCGGTCAGGATATTGAGCCCTCCGGTAAATTCCACCTCCGCCTCGTCGATGAGCGCAAGGTTTTTCACATGTAAATTTTGCAGCATTTTCTCTACTCCTGTCTCCCTTCCATAACGGTAAGACTGCGTGTTAAGCCTTCGATCCCGGTATCACTCCGACCAGCTTGCGCAGCCTGCGCATAATGTCCACCGCGTCATCCCCGGTGCGCACCACGCACATCAGAGTGTCATCCCCCGCTATTGAGCCGATAATCTCACGGATTTCCATCGCGTCCACCGCGGCTCCCACCGCAGATGCCATGCCGGAGACCGTGTGGATCACCAGAATATTTCCGGCGGCATCCATACTCACAAAGCCCTCCCGCAGGACCCTCGCATACTTGTCCGCCATTCCCTGATCGCGCTCCGCTGAAGATACATACTTCTGCCTTCCATCCGCTCCCACCACTTTCGTGAGCTTCAGCTCACGGATATCCCGCGAAACCGTGGCCTGCGTCACCTGAAACCCCGCCCCGTCCAGCAGGGAGGAAAGCTCTTCCTGTGTCTCTATATCGTATTTTTGAATCAGCTCTATGATTTTGGCCTGTCTTTTCGCCTTCATAAATCCCCCTTGGCCCGCATTTTCCTGCTGAGATTTTCCAGAAAGCTCCGGTTGCTCAGCTTGCAGATTTTTACGATATTTTCTGCACGCCTGATTTCGACGCGCTCTCCCGGGGTCAGATACAGCCCTGCATCCCCGTCGAAGCTGACGCCGGCGCGCTCCACCCTCTGATATCCCCTGCCGCGCAGCTCGATCTCCACCACATCCTCGCCGCTGAGAACAATGCTGCGGGAATTGAGATCATGGGCATTGATCGGCGTCAGGACAAACATCCGGGCGCGCGGGTCCATAATGGGACCGCCCGCCGACATGCTGTAGCCGGTGGAGCCTGTGGGAGTCGCTATGACCACGCCGTCGCCGTAGTAGGTAGTCAAAAACTCGCCGTTCACATAGACCATAAGCTCAAGCATCGAGAGATCCCCTGACCAGTGAATCGCGATATCGTTCAGCGCGAGCCGCATCGAACCACATCTGCCGCCGCAGAGCATGATGCGTTCCTCCGTGATGTACTCGTCCGCCATCAGCCTGTCAATCGCGGGAAACACCGTGGCCTCCTCCAGCTCACAGAGATAGCCGAGCCGCCCCAGATTCACACCGATCAGCGGAATCTGCATGGACTGCACTCTTGTGGCGGCGCGGATCAGCGTTCCGTCCCCGCCCAGCACCAGAATGCACTCGGTGTCCTCCGGTATGCGCTCAGGCGCAAAGTCGCAGATCACCCCCTCCTCCACACAGCTCACACAGATATCAGCCGTACCGGAGCGCTCACGGATATAGCGCACGATCTGCTCAGAGAGCGCAAGGCTCCTGTCCTTATATGCATTTGTAATCAGAATAAATTTGCGCATTGTTAATCCAATTCTGCATGTGCACTGTCCACAACAGACCGCACATCCACGCGTCCCTCCCCAGCGCAGTTGTCACACTTTTCCAAGTCAACCAGATATTCAATATTGCCCTCCGGTCCCTTGATCGGAGAGTATGCGAGGGCATGAGCGAGGAAACCGTTTGAGACGGCAAAATCCAGCACACGGCCAATCACCTCCTCGTGAACGCCCCGATCCCGCACAACACCCTTTTTCCCGACCTTCTCCCGCCCCGCCTCAAACTGCGGCTTGATAAGGCAGACCATGCGGGCTTTGTCCTTCAACAACGCGCGCGCGGGCAAAAGAACCTTTGTGAGGGAGATAAAAGAGACGTCCACCGAGGCGAAATCCAGCGCCTCCCCGATCATCTCCGGCGTGACATAGCGGATATTCGTCTTCTCCATACAGACCACACGCGGATCGTTCCGCAGCTTCCACGCAAACTGTCCGTAGCCCACATCCACCGCATAAACCTTCGCCGCACCGCTCTGCAGCATACAATCCGTAAAGCCGCCCGTAGAGGCGCCGATGTCCATGCACACCAGGCCCCGCAGGTTGAGCGCAAACTGTGCCAGCGCCTTCTCCAGCTTTAAACCGCCGCGGCTGACATATGGCAGCGTATTTCCCCGGACTTCGATCCTGCAGTCGGGCGCAAACTGCGCGCCCGGCTTATCCTCCCGATTCTCATTGACAAAGACACTGCCCTCCATAATCATGGCCTTCGCCTTTTCCCGCGAGGGAGCGGCCCCACGGCTCACCAGCAGCACATCCAGTCGTTCCTTCATCGCCCCGTAACCTCATTTCTGTCAAGCACCGCACAAATACTTGATACTACAGAATCTGCGTCGATTTTTAAAACTTCTTTTAATTTATTTATACTTCCGTGTTCCACAAAGCAATCCGGCAGCGCAACCGTCAATAGACGCGCCTGACTCTGCCCGCGCGAAAGCAGTGCCGCTATATGTTCCCCCATTCCGCCGCTTGCGACATTCTCCTCCATTGTCACGATCAGACGATGGGTCTGCGCCAGCCTGCGGATACATGCCTCATCGAGCGGTGCGGCAAAGCGCGCGTTTACCAGCGTCACCGAATGCCCCCCGGCCTTTAAGCGCATACGCACCTGTTCCGCGGTCACCACCATACTTCCCAGCGCAAAAAGCGCGATTTCCGACTCTTCATAAATCATCTCGGCGTTACCCGCCTCGATGGGGCTTCGGAATTCCTCCAGCCCGTCATACGCCTCACCCTTCGGATAGCGCACTGCGACCGGCGCACCTAACCCTACGGCAAACTTGATCATATCCGACAGCTCCCATTTGTTCTTCGGCGCCATCACCGTCATTCCCGGAATCGAGGTCAGGTAGGACAGATCAAAAATTCCCTGATGGGTGGCTCCGTCGCCGCCCACAATTCCCGCCCGGTCGATGAGGAAAACAACCGGCAGATTTTGCATGCACACATCATGCAAAATCTCATCATAGGCGCGCTGCAGAAAGGAGGAGTAGACGGCAAACACCGGAATCAGCCCCGCCTTCGCGAGTCCCGCCGCAAAGGTAACCGCGTGTCCCTCCGCGATGCCCACGTCAAAAAAACGCTCCGGAAAACGGCGGGCAAAGCGTGAAATCCCGGTTCCGTCCCCCATGGCCGCGGTGATCGCAACGACCCTCGGCTCCCGCTCGCCCAATTTCTTCATCACCGTGGAAACCACGTCCGTATAGTTGGCTCTGGTACGTTTCTCCAGCGGTAGGCCGGTGTCCACATCAAAAGGCCCTATCCCGTGAAAACGGGATGGATGGCGCTCCGCCGGCAGATAGCCGTCTCCCTTTTTGGTCAGCACGTGCACCATCACCGGCCCGCGGACGCGCTTTGCCTCGGCGAACACCTTTGTCATGCTGCGGATATTCGTCCCGTCCACCGGACCCAGATAGAGAATCCCCATCTGCTCAAAAAACATTCCCGGCACAAAGAGCTGCTTGATCCCGCTCTTTGCCCTGCGGAGCCGGTTGACCACGCGCTCGCCGTAAACCGGGATCTTACTCAGAGAATTGACCACACCGTCCTTTAAATCCATGTAGGCATCAGCCGTGCGCAGACTGCTCAGATAGCGGTTCATGCCTCCCACATTCTCGGAGATCGACATATTGTTGTCGTTGAGGACAATAATAAAATTTGTCTTCATCCGGGAGGCGTTGTTGAGCGCCTCAAAGGCCAGCCCTCCGGTCAGCGCTCCGTCACCGATCACGGAGACCACATAGTAGCGCTCCCCCGTTAGCTCCCGCGCCTGCGCAAGGCCAAGTCCCGCTGAGATCGAGGTGGAGCTGTGTCCGGTGTCAAAGCTGTCCGAATCGCTCTCCTGCCCCTTCGGAAAGCCGCTCATCCCCCCATACTGGCGCAGATTTGCAAAGCCCTCCCGGCGTCCGGTCAGAAGCTTATGCGTGTAGCACTGGTGCCCCACATCCCAGATAATTTTGTCCTCCGGCAGCACAAACGACAGGTGCAATGCCATCGTGAGCTCCACCACTCCAAGGTTGGAGGCGAGATGCCCGCCAGTCACCGCAATATTCTCAACCAAAAAGGCGCGGATCTCATCCGCGAGCAGCTGCAGCTCCCTCTCGTCCAACTGTTTGATATCGTTTTCTCTCTGTATCCGATCTAACACCATCACACTATTTTTCCCTGTCTATCAGATAGCGGAACAGCTCCCGCAAAAAACGGCTGTCCCCGCCGCACAGCTCCAGAATGCGGACAGCCTCCTCAGAGCATAACTCCACCTTCCGCTCTGACTCCTCCATGCCATACACCGCCACATAGGTCGCCTTGTGGTTCTTCTCGTCGCTCCCGATAGGCTTGCCCAGCACCTCGGGCGTGCTTGTCACATCTAAAATATCATCCCGAATCTGGAACGCCATGCCAAGCATTCCGCCAATCTGCCACATTCTCCCCACGGCCTCCTCGCCGGCGCCCGCAAGGATTGCCCCGGACATGAGCGCCGCCTGAATCAGCGCGCTCGTCTTGTTCCGGTAGATATAGTCAAGCTTCTCCGGTCTCATGGTCCCGGTTTCCGCCGCCTCGCTCTCCACATCCACGGCCTGGCCCCCCACCATGCCCCGGTATCCGGCGTTGGACGAGAGCGCCGCCAGCGCGCGTACCATATTCGTATCTCCTGCCCCGTTTTCCAGCGCATCGTTCACGATGGCCTCCGCGAGAATCTCATAGGCATAGTTGAGCAGCCCGTCCCCCGCCAGTATTCCCATCGCCTCCCCGTACACGGCATGCGTCGTCTTTTTTCCCCGGCGGTACTCGTCGTCATCCATGGCGGGCAGATCGTCATGCACCAGCGAGTAGGTGTGGATGAACTCAATCGCCGCCATAAAGGGATGCACGCGGTCCCCCTGCCCTCCGAACAATTCATACGAAGCCTCCATCAGCATCGGGCGCAGCCGCTTGCCCCCGGCCCTGACGCTGTAATTCATGGCTGCAAGGAGCGTCTTTGCATAGCCCTCCTCAGCCGGGAGAAAGCCGCCTATGATTTCATCAATACGCGCCGCGCGCGCCGCTATTTCCTCTTGGATTCCCATCAAAATTCCTCCAGACTCCCGTCCTCAGCCATTACCAGCATCGTCTTCTCAAAATCGTCCAGCATACGGTTCGCCGCACTCAGCTCCCCGAGTCCCCTGCGGTACATCGCAAAGGACTGCTCCAGCGTCACATCCGGCTCCTCCATGTGATCTAAGATCTCCTCGATCGCCGCAAAGCGCTCCTCCAGCCCCGGCCCGTTCTCCTGCGTCCGTCCGGCTCCCGTCTCTTTTTCCATATTAACCTCCTGCATCTCACGCACGCTCCGTTTTCAACTGCTCTTCCAGAGACTCGTGCCCGGTCACGGCGCGGATCTCTGTCTCGAGCCGCCCGTCCATCAGCTCAATCTGCAACACATCTCCCACCTGCACCTGACGCACAGAGGCAACTGATCTGCCCCCTGCCGACACATAGGCGTAGCCTGCGCCGAGCCTGCGCACCGGAGAGCATGCCTCCATGCGCCCTGCCAGCAGTGCCAGACAGTTCTTTTTTTTCTCAAGGATCTCTCTCATGCGCGCCCCGAGCTGGTCCCCGTAGTCCACGGCCCTGCGCCTGTTCTCATTCAGACGGCTCGCAGGGCTCAGGTAGCGCAGCCGCATGGCATGACGCTCCAGCACGGCACGCGCCTGATCCAGCCTGCGCCTCGCGCACACATCCAGCCTTCTGTGCAGCTCCCTGAGCTCTCCGATGGTCTTTGCATAGTCAAACACCGCCAGCTCCGCAGCCGCGGATGGCGTCGGTGCCCGCAGATCCGCCACGAAATCCGCGATGGTCCAGTCCGTCTGATGCCCCACTGCCGAGATGACGGGAACTGTGCACTCAAAGATGGCGCGCGCCACCGGCTCCTCGTTAAAAGCCCACAAATCCTCAATGGAGCCGCCGCCGCGCCCCACGATCATCACATCCACGCCGAGCTGCTCCAGTGCGTGGATTCCGTTCACGATGGAGGCTGCCGCTCCCTCCCCCTGAACCAGCGCCGGATAGAGAATCAGCTGCACAAAGGGGTTCCTGCGCGCCGAGATATTCCGGATATCCTGCACTGCCGCACCTGTCGGGGCCGTGACAACACCGATACGCCGCGCAAACTTCGGGATGGGCTGCTTGTACTCATCCGCAAACATCCCCATTTCCTCCAGCTCCCGCTTCAGCGCCTCAAATCTCAAATACAGGCTCCCCGCACCGTCTGCCTCGATCTCCTTCGCGTAGAGCTGATAGCGCCCGTCGCGCTCATAGACCTCTATGGAGCCGGTCACAACGACCCTGTCTCCCTCCTTCATCGGAAAGGAGAGACCTCCGCGGTTTCCCGCAAACATGATTGCCGCGATGGTTCCGTCGGAATCCTTGAGGGTGAAATAAATGTGCCCGCTGGTGTGATACTTGCAGTTGGACACTTCGCCCCTGACACAGATCCGGTGCAGAAAAAAATCCTGCGCAAACATGTTTTTGATATAGTTGTTTACCTGTCCTACAGAATAGATATTTTTTGTCATGCGAGCTTTGCCAGGACACCGTTTACAAAGGAGGCCGAGGAATCCGTTCCGTATCTCTTGGCCAGCTCCACCGCCTCGTTGATCGAGACCGCCACCGGAATTTTCTCCTCCCTTTGCATTTCATATACCGCCAGCCGGAGAATCGTCAGATCCACCTTGCCCATGCGGCTGGTCTTCCAGCCCTCCGATACCTGATTAATCCTTTCGTCCAGCTCTGCCACACAGCCAAATACCCCCCTGCACTTCTCAGTGAGGTACTCGAATTCCTTCGCGCTCAAATCCCCGAATTCCTCCCGATAGAGCATCAGCTGCTCCTCAAGCTCCTGCGGTTCATGAAACTCAATGCGGAATATCACCCGAAAAACGTGCTCCCGTAACTTGCTTCGTGTCATCTCTCTACCAATCTTTCTCTCTCTTCTGCTGAATTCCCTACACGCCTGTGCGCATAAGAAAGGACATCTAGCCCTAGATGCCCTCTATTATACAACAACGATGAATAATTATAAAGTCCTATTTAGTTATTCGCCTGCATATCGACACTGGCTATGCGGACATTTACCACTGCGACCGTGAGGCCGGTCATATTTTCAATCGCCGACTTCACCTTCTCCTGAACCTTTAAGGAGACCTCCGGGATGGAAAAGCCGTAGGCAATGTTGATGGCCACATCCACCTTCACCTCATTCTCAAGCACCTCAACCGCGATCCCCTTTGAGAGATTCTTCATGCCAAGCCTGCTGACAATCTCATTGGTAATGTTGCCCGCCATGGAGCTGACTCCCTCAATCTCAGTCGCCGCAAGTCCCGCGATGATCGCAACCACCTCGTCCGCGACGCGGACTTCGCCTACCTCGTCTGTCTTTATCTTGAATGTTTTCCTGCTCTCAGCCATTCCTAAGCCTCCCTCAATCATTTTATTCACTATGATACCAGCCCTTACACTATCTGCCCCTTGGAGACAAACACCTGAAACGACTCGTTTCCGGTCAGGGACTTGCCTTCGGTGATGGTCACGTCCTTGTCTGTGATGACATAGTCCGCGTTTGCCCCCGCCTCGACAACCGTGTCCTGCATGAGCACACAGTTTCTCACCACAGCGCCCTTGCCGATCTTGACCCCTCGAAACAGGATGCTGTTCTCTACCGTACCCTCGATCACACAACCGTCGGCTACCATGACATTTTTCGCCCTGGAGCCGTTGATATAGCGGGTCGGATTATCGTCCCTGATCTTCGTATAGATCTGATGGCCGGAGAACAGCGCGTCCAGATTTTTCCTGTCAAGCAGGCGCATATTCTCCCTGAAATAGCTCTTCATATCATGGATGTGCGCCACATAGCCGTCGTAACAGTAGCCCCGGATATCCAGCTGTCCGATGTGCGGCTCAAGAATGTCGCGGACGAAATAGGTGTATCCGTGCACATATGCCTCGTCGATCAGCTTGATGAGCAGCCCGCGCTCAATCACATAGATATTCAGGCTGAAATTCATCTCTCCGTCTTCGCTGGGATTGATGTAAATTTTGCTGACCCGGTCCCCGTTGAGTCCCAGAGAGTAATAGAGGTCGGTAGAGTTCGTGCTCTGGCGGATCAGCGCCTCCGGGATCGGCTGCTTGCAGTACACCATCGTGACATCCGCGCCGTTCTTAATATGTGCGTCCAAAAGAGCTTTGAAATCAAAGTTGACCGCTATGTTGGCGTCACACATGATCACATACTGCTCGGTCTGTTTTTTCAGGAATCCCTTGATGCTCTCGAGCGCCTCGATGCGCCCCGCAAACACCTTTACCTGCCGCTGCGCAAAGGGGGGAACGATATTTAATCCGCCCTTCTTTCTCGTCAGATCCCACTCTCGACCGTTGCCCAGATGATCGAGCAGGGAGTGATAATTCTTGCGGACAATCACCGAGATATTGTCAATGTTACTGTGCACCATGCTTGAGAGCAAAAAGTCGCACATGCGGTATCTGCTCGCAAACGGGATGGATGCCATCAAACGCTCGGATACCAGATCCGGAACCAGAGAATCATAGCTGTTCGGGAAGATGATTCCCAATGCCTCTGCCTTTGAATTTAACATATCTCTTCGCCCTCCTTCACATCCTCATATACCATAGCGTTCGGCCCGATCTTAGCACCCGCGCCGACGGTAACCTCTGAGGCGACCGTCGCCACCTCTCCGACGCCCTCGCCCTCCGGCTGCGCGCCGACGACGGCATTTTCACCGATGACTGCCTTCTCCGCAATAATGCAGTGCTTTACAACCGCGCCCGCCTTGACCGTCGAGCGCCCCATGATGACCGCATCCTCCACGATGGCGCCCTCCTCCACGGTGACGCCGGAAAACAGGATGGAGTGTTTTACCGTACCCTGAATGTCGCACCCGTCCGTAATCATGGAGTCCTGCACCAAAGCGTTTTCTCCGATGCGGTGTCCGGTCATGCCGCTGTTGCGGCTGTATATCTTCCACTTCTCGTCAAAGAGGTCGATTCCGCTGTGCTCCGGGTCTAAAACCTCCATATTTGCCTCCCAGAGCGAGGGGATTGTCCCCACATCCTTCCAGTAGCCGTTAAAGTGGTAAGCATACATCTGCCTGCCGTCCCGCAGCAAATTCGGGATAATATTGTTGCCGAAGTCGTTCTCGGAATTCGGGTCCGCCTCGTCCTCGATCAAATATTTGCGCAGAATATCCCAGTTGAAAATGTAGATTCCCATGGACGCCAGATTGGATTTCGGCTCCTTCGGCTTCTCCTGAAACTCGACGATCTTGTCATTCTCGTCCGCAACCATCAGACCAAAACGGGACGCCTCCTCCCACGGAACCTCCATGACCGCCACGGAAAACTCCGCGCCCTTTGCCTTGTGAAACTCCAGAAAATCACTGTAGTCCTGCTTGCAGATCTGATCTCCGGAAAGAATGATCACATACTGGGGATCATAGCGCTCGATAAACGCGATATTTTGGTAGATGGCATTGGCCGTACCCTTATACCAGTCCGAGCCGGACGCCTTCTGATAGGGAGGGAGAACATGCACACCCCCATACAGGCGGTCAAGATCCCACGGTTGTCCGTTCCCGATGTATTCATTCAACACAAAGGGCTGATACTGTGTAAGTATTCCCACCGTGTCAATCCCGGAATTCACACAGTTTGACAGTGGGAAGTCAATGATTCGGTACTTGCCGCCGAACGGAACCGCGGGTTTCGCGAGCTTCTGTGTCAGCGCATAGAGCCTGGAGCCCTGTCCGCCGGCAAGCAGCATTGCAACTAATTCTTTTGCCATAATTACTAAAACCCCCTTTTATTTTTGTGTTTTATTGTTATTTAAAATTTTTATCAATTTGTTTTTTTAT
>CAZNQZ010000041.1:11498-11705 GCA_964575245.1 uncultured Lachnobacterium sp.
TCACAAAAATTTCCATATGCCTAGTACCTTTTGTATCTTTTCTTTCTTTTCTGTATTTTTCTATTCAACCTTACCGTTTTCATGGCATCCCGCAGCGAACGGCACACACATGTTATCATAATAAGTGTTTGGACAGCAGTCAAAAAATGTCGATTGTTCCTGGACTGTGAACGACTTTTCCCTGATTTCTTTTCGTTTTTCCCTTCT
>CAZNQZ010000042.1:0-11482 GCA_964575245.1 uncultured Lachnobacterium sp.
TTGAGCCGCTGCAGCCAACGAGCATTGACAGGCTGAGGGCTATGTAAAGCGCCCTTATTCTTTTGTTTCGGACCATCGTTATTTCCCCCGAAATGATTGACACAACTTTAAACAATGTCATAACCGAAATTTTACAGGCTGGACTACTATGAGCCCAGCCTATGGTTTCACGATATTTTTTTCGTCTCTCCCGGCTTAACACTGTACACCGTGCCGTTTAAGAAAAACCACAGCTCATAGGCGGTAGGATTTTGCACCACGCTGCCGTCCATGCTGAAGATCAGGCGTTTGAATGCATCCTGATAGTCGTAGATTTCAATGTTGGTCGCGTACCAGATATCCTCGCGGCCCGCCATAAAATCTGTAAACTCTTCGATCACTTCCCAGTTATTGTGCTCCTCAAACTCATAGCTGTGTCCCCACAGATAGAACATCCACGGCCTTCCCCAGGAGCCCTCCCCCAGGAAACGGTGCGCCAGCTCCATGAGCTTTGGGTCATCGTGATGGCAGGTCGCCGGAAGGCGCATCCAGTCGGTCGGCATCAGGAAATCATGGGTAGACTGCACGGTCCGGGAATAGACGATCCCGACACTCCTCATGCACGCCACCACATCGTCCGAGTAGGTCCCGAAGGGATAGGCCATGCCCCTCACAATAGTCCCGAACTGCTGCTCCAGCCTGCAGCGGTCGTCAAAGAGATCCTTCGTACACAGATTAACCGGCATATGATCCAGCCACGGATGCGTCGAGCCGTGAACCGCAACCTCGATGCCGTCCTGCGCATACAGGCTGCTCACCCGCGATTCGCAGAGCCTCCGATGAACCTGTCCCGGGGGAAAGACCGTCCCCTCCGGCGGATAGGTTCCGCTGTTCAGATTAAAGGTTGCGCGCAGCCCATGCTTTTGAAAAATCCCGATCAGACGCTCGTCCTGCTCCACTCCGTCATCGTAGCTGAAGGTCAGAGCCCTCTCTCTCCCTCCGGGAAAACGCATAAACACCTGTGACATATTGCTAATCCTCCTGCAGTGATTCTTCGTATTTGTCCAAAATCAGCCTTTGAATATGATCCCTCGTGACCGAGTTGATCGGATGGGCGATATCCCGATACTCCCCGTCACTGGCCTTTCGGCTGGGCATCGCGATAAACAGGCCCTTCTCCCCCTCAATTACCTTGATGTCATGCACGACAAACTCATCGTCAATCGTGATCGACACCACGGCCTTCATCTTGCCATCCCTGTCCACCTTGCGAATTCTCACATCTGTAATCTGCATACCCACACCCCCTTTTCTTTTGATTTCACATCGTGATTAATTCCCTGTTACGATCATAACCCCATCCTCGCCACAGTAATATGTGTTCGCTTTCAAATTCACACGGCTCTCGACAATGCAATTCTCCACATGGGTGTTGTCCCCGATATAGACATCATTGAGAATGACAGCATTCCTTATCACACAGTTGTTTCCGACAAACACCTTCTTAAACAGCACGGAATCCTCCACTCGCCCGTTGATGATGCACCCGCTGGACACCAGGCTGTTGCTGACCTCCGATCCCACATTGTACTTGGCGGGGGGAAGGTCATCCACCTTGGAGTAGACCTTCGGCTCCTGACGGAAAAAGTATTCGCGCACCTCCGGATTCAGAAAATCCATATTGGTGCGGAAATAGTCGTCCACGCTCGCGATGTTGCGCCAGTAGTTGTTCATTTTATAGCCAAAGATCCGCCGCACGTTTTTATAGCGTATGATCACGTCCGCAACGAAATCAAAGCGCCCCTCCTCGGCGGATTTCTCCAGAATTTCAATCAGCTGCCGCCTGCGGATCACATAAATGCCCGTGGAGATCGTGTTGCTGGTCGCCATCAGCGGCTTTTCCTCGAAATAGACAATGCGGGAATCCTCGTTCATCCGCACGACGCCGTAGCGCCCCACATCCGTCTCCGGCGGCATCTCCATGCACGCGACCGTGATGTCCGCCTTCTTGGCAATATGGTACTCTAAGAGGTCATTGTAATCCATCTTGTAGACACAGTCGCCGTTTGCGATGACAACATAGGGCTCATGACGCTTTTTCAGATAGTCGATATTCTGGTATATGGCATCCGCCGTTCCTCTGTACCAGTCGCTGTTCTCCGCCGTCACCGTAGGGGTAAACAGAAACAGGCCGCCCTGCTTGCGCCCGAAATCCCACCATTTGGAGGAGCTTAGATGCTCGTTCAGGGAGCGGGCATTGTACTGCGTCAGCACCGCCACCGTCTGAATGTGGGAATTGGTCATGTTGCTCAGTGTAAAATCTATGCATCGGAAACTGCCTCCGACCGGCATTGCCGGAATTGCACGCTTTTTGGACAATTGTTTCATCCGGTTGTTGTTGCCGCCCGCCAGAATAATTCCTACCGCCTTCATCCTCTGTCACCTGCCTTAATTATAACTTCGCCTCCCGCCAGCATGCCGTCCGGGTAATCCGACGCCTCTGTCACCCCGGAGATAGCGGTATTTTTGCCCACTCTCACATTGTCCGGGAGCACGGAGTCCTCGCCGACTGTCACCAGCCCGAAGGAATAAATGCCCGCGTTGAGTTTATTTTCAACCTCGTCCCCGATGCCGAGAACAACCCCATCCCCGATCTTGCAGTTCTCCGCGACAATGGACTTGTCGATCGTCACGTTATCCCCGATGAACGTGTCCTTCATAATGATGGAATTCCGCACGACGGAGCCTCTGCCGATGTGCACATTCGAGCCGATCACGGAGCCGGTCACATTTCCATATATCTCCGACGCCTCACCGACAATGCAGCGTAGCACATGCCCCTCCGGCGCAATGTATTGCGGTTCAATGGTATCGCTTTTTGTGTAGATCTTCCAGTATTCCTCATAGAGATTGAACTCCGGAATCAGGTCAATGAGCTCCATGTTTGCCTGCCAGTATGAGGCGAGCGTCCCCACATCCTTCCAGTAGCCGTTGAACTCATACGCAAACAGCCGCATGTTGTTCTCAAAGCAGTACGGAATGATATGCTTGCCGAAATCACAGCCGTTCTGATCCTTCAACTCAATCAGCGCATCCCTGAGTACCTTCCACGAAAAGATGTAAATTCCCATGGACGCCAGATTGCTCCTCGGGTGCTCCGGCTTTTCCTCGAAATCCGTGATCCGCTTGCTCTCATCCGCAATTACAATGCCGAACCGGCTGGCCTCCTCAATGGACACGGGCATGGTGGCAATCGTCACATCCGCCCGGTTCGCCTTGTGAAAGTCCAGCATCACCTCATAATCCATCTTGTAAATATGGTCCCCGGACAAAATCAGCACATACTCCGGATTGTAGCTCTCCATATATCTCAGATTCTGGTAAATGGCATTCGCCGTACCCGTATACCACTCGCTGCTCGTGCTGCGCTCGTAAGGCGGAAGCACCGTGACACCGCCGTTGTTGCGATCCAGATCCCACGGAATTCCAATGCCGATATGTGTATTCAGCCGCAGCGGCTGGTACTGCGTCAGCACACCCACCGTATCGATGCCCGAGTTGATACAGTTGCTCAGGGGAAAATCGATAATCCGGTACTTTCCCCCGAAGGCGACCGCGGGCTTCGCAACATTTGCCGTCAACACTCCGAGCCGGCTTCCCTGACCGCCCGCCAGAAGCATGGCTATCATCTCTTTTTTAATCACAGCTTTTCTCCTTAATCGTCAGTATATAGCTTTTCCTAGTTTGTATTATACCACAAGTCAGGTATTCATACAACAGATTTCACAAATATTCTTTTTGTGTCCCTGTTTTTTTGTCAAATTGCACAACATTTTCTCTGTGCACCAATTTATGGATTATGGTATACTTTATCATAAAGTATATTTCCCGAAAAAGAAAGGTACATATTATGTATAAAGTAGATTTGAAAAAACCGGTTCATGTCCATTTTATCGGGATTGGCGGCATCAGTATGAGCGCGCTTGCCGAACTTCTCCTCACGGCCGGTTTCACCGTCTCAGGTTCCGACTCGCAGGAGTCCGATCTCACGCGTGGACTGGCTGCCAAAGGCGCCCGCATCTTTTACGGACAGAGTGCGGACAATATTGTCCCCGGCATTGCGCTGGCGGTGTACACCGCCGCCATCCACGAGGACAACGAGGAGTTTGCCCGTGTCAGGGAGTGCGGCATTCCCATGATGTCCCGGGCAGAGCTCTGGGGGCAGATCATGGACCATTACGGGGAGTCTGTCGGCATATCGGGCTCACATGGCAAGACCACTACCACCTCCATGCTCAGCCAGATTCTGATTGGGGCCGGGATCGACCCCACAATCAACGTGGGCGGAATTCTCCCGCTGATCGGCGGCAATCTGCGAATCGGTTCCTCCGACACCTTTCTTTTAGAGGCCTGCGAGTACACCAACAGCTTTCTGAATTTCCACCCGAAATACAGCGTCATTTTAAATGTAGAAGCGGAACATCTGGACTTTTTCAAAAATGAGGACAATGTCCGTCTCGCTTTTCAGAAATTTGCGGCGGGCACACGCCCGCACGGAGCCACTGTCATCAACGGGGAAATCCGGGACTGGAAAGCTCTGGTAAAGGATCAGCCGCAGCAGATTATCACCTATGGCTTTGATTCCTCCTTCGACTTCTACGCCGAAAACCTCTCCTATAACTCCACAGCCTGCGCGCAATTTACCGCCATGCATCAGGGAACGGCCCTCTTTGACGTCCAGCTCAAGGTTCCGGGACGTCATATGGTAAGCAACGCGCTCGCCGCCATCGCCGTCTGTACCGCCATGGGGATCGACCCCGGCACAATCGCCCGCGGCCTCTCCGCTTACAGCGGCGTCGATCGCCGTTTCCAGACCAAGGGCTGTGTGGACGGAGTGACAATCGTAGACGACTACGCCCACCATCCCACGGAGATCCGGGCCACCTTATCCGCCGCCGCAGGCTACCCGCACAAGCGGCTGGTTCTCGTTTTTCAGCCCCACACCTATTCCCGGACCAAGGCCTTTCTGCAGGAATTCGCAGATGTGCTCGCCGCCGCGGACCTCATCGTGCTGGCCGACATCTATGCCGCCAGAGAACAGAACATCTACGGCGTGAGCTCGAAGGATATTGTCACCCTGCTGCGGGAGAAGGGGAAGGAAGCTTACTATTTTCCGTCGTTTGAGGAGATCGAAAAATTTTTATTAAAAAAATGTATGAACGGTGACCTGTTGATAACCATGGGGGCCGGAAACGTGGTAGAAATTGGAGACGCCCTCCTCGGAAGATGAGTTATCCACACTATCCACATAGAGACGTTGATTGTTATCCGGCGCTCTATGTGGAATTTTAATTTGGAAACGTCACTGCAGGCCTGTCCCGCATTCTCTTAATTCGCAGGCTCCGACGCTCTTTCTTAAATTGTGTATTGATTTTTCCCGAGGCTTATCCACGTTATCCACAATGCTCCGTTACACGAAAACCCTTGGTATTACTGGATTTTATCGCATTTTTTCTTCTTCCATTTCTCAAACTGATGTGCTATAATCACATTGCGTTCATCGAGTAGGGAGGACCTTCCCTGCTCGCCGCGCGGTCCGCGTGCTGCGCTAGCAGTAATTATCCATACGCGGACCTGTGCATAAAAAGAATGCGGCTGTAAAATGGCTGCAAGTGAGGTATCTTTATGATCGAAATCCAGCTGCACAGTGACTGCCAGAGTACAGACACTGTTGTCCCGAACAAATTTATCGACACCTACATGCCAGAGGCGAACGGAGAATTTGTCAAGGTCTATTTATATCTGTTACAGTGCGTTCAGTCTCACGCCTATGTCTGCACGGTCTCTGCGATTGCGGATCACTTCAACCACACGGAGAAGGATGTTATCCGCGCGCTGAACTACTGGCAGAAGCAGGGGCTCCTTGCTCTGGAATTGAACTCCGAGGGAAATATTTCGATCTGTATGATGGATCTGGGCCGCACTGCTCCCGCTCCTGCCGAAGCCCGGGCCGGCGATGCCCCGCCGGTACTGACCATTTCCACTGCCGCCGCGGCAAAGGAGCCCGCTAAGCCTCTGAGCAAACACTCCTACTCCGCGGACAAACTTCGGGAATTTCAAAAAAATCCGGAGGTTTCGGAGCTGTTTTATGTAGTGGAGACCTACATCCGGCACCCTCTCTCGGAAAATGATATGAACACGGTGCTCTTCTGGCACGAGGATCTTCATTTCTCCACGGAGCTGATCGTGTATCTTCTGGAATACTGCATCACAAAGGGCCATACCTCCATGCGCTATCTGGACAAGGTCGCACAGGGCTGGCACGCGGACAACATTACGACGGTTGAGCAGGCCAAGGAGGATGCCGCCATCCACAGCCAGGCCTATTACGGTGTGATGAAGGCGCTTGGCATCACCGGGCGGAGCCTGATCAAATCGGAGACAGCCAGCATCAAAAAGTGGACCAACGAATACGGCTTTGACCTCCCCCTGATTCAGGAGGCCTGCAGGCGGACCATTGCCGCCACGCACCAGCCGAGCTTCGAATATACGGACACCATCCTGACACGCTGGCACGAAAATCAGGTACATACGATGGCCGATGTTCAGGCGCTTGACAATGCACGCGGTAAAACCCGGCGGACGACCGCGGAAGCTCCGGCGCGAAAGAATACGTTCAACAATTTCACTCAGCGGACTTACGATTACGACAAGCTGGAGGAGCTGCTGCTCTCCACTCCCATGAGAGGATAATCAATGGCATTACTCACAAACGCACAATATGACGAAATTATGCGGACTTACAACGAGCGGCAGCTGCAGAACCGCCATACGGCGGACAGCCGCCGCCGGGAGGTATACGCGCAATTCCCGGAGATCGGGGAAATCGACCGATCGGCGGCCACTCTCTCCGTGGCCAGGGCAAGGCTCATGCTGAACGGGGATGAGCAGGCGCTCACCGCTCTGCACCGGGAGCTCGCCGAGCTCCGCAGCCGTCGCCAGATGCTTTTGGCAACGGGCGGCTATGCACCGGATTACCTTGACCCGGTTTACACCTGTCCGGAATGCCGGGATACCGGATACATAGACGGACAGAAATGCCACTGTTTCAGGCAGGCCGTCATCAACATGATTTATGCGCAGTCCAATATCCGCCCGATACTGGAAAAGGAGAATTTCAGCGCGTTTTCCTACGATTATTATTCCGACTCGGACATCAATCCGACAACGAAGCTCTCCTCCCTCGCGACTGCGAAAAACGCAGTCACGGAATGCCGGAAATTTATCGACGGCTTTGACCAAAAACCGAAAAATCTGCTTTTATATGGAGACACCGGAGTGGGGAAGACCTTTCTCTCCAACTGTGTCGCGAAAGAAATTTTGGATCTGGGCAGATCCGTTATCTATTTTACTGCCTTTCAGTTATTTGATATACTGGGAAAAGGCACGTTCGAGAGAGATTCCGACGCGCTGGCCGCCCACGAGAATATATTCGACTGCGACCTTCTGGTCATTGACGATCTGGGAACAGAACTGTCCAACAGCTTCACGGTATCCCAGCTCTTTTTGTGCGTCAACGAGCGCATGCTGCGCGCGAAATCCACGATCATCTCCACCAACCTCGGACTCGGCCAGTTTGCAGACCGCTACTCGGAGCGGACCTTCTCGCGCATCATGGACAACTATGTACTGATCAAGCTGTTTACCACAGATATACGACTGCAAAAACGAAAACAAAAACGCAATCAGATGGAGGGAAATCATGCCTAACGACGAACGAATCCTGAAAACCATGCCCTGCGGCAAGCTCGGTCTCATTCCGACCGAGAGCTGTGCCGCCCTCGGCAAAAAAGTCAACGACTACCTGGCAGGCTGGCGGGAGCACCGGGAGCACGAGCACCAGAATGAGAGCGCCTTCAACGGCTATTACCGTGAGAGCTATATCATTGAGCCCGTCATTCCGCGGTTTGGCACCGGCGAGGCAAAGTGCATCATTAACCAATCCGTGCGCGGCTATGATCTGTATATTATGGTGGATGTCACCAACTACAGCATGACTTACTCCCTGTGCGGACAGATCAACCACATGTCCCCGGATGACCATTTTGCGGACTTAAAGCGCGTCATCGCGGCCGTGGGCGGCAAGGCCCGCAGGATCACGGTGATCCTCCCCTACCTCTATGAGGGCCGTCAGCACCGCCGCACCGCACGCGAGTCTCTGGACTGTCCCCTTGCCCTGCAGGAGCTCCTCAACATGGGGGTGGACAACATCATCACCTTTGACGCCCACGATCCGCGAGTCGTAAACTCGATCCCGCTAATCGGCTTTGAAAATGTGATGCCCTACTACCAGTTCATCAAGGGAATTCTGAAAAATGTAAAGAATCTGACCATTGACTCCGACCACATGATGGTGATCAGCCCGGATGAGGGCGCCACCGACCGTGCCATCTATATGGCCAATGTTCTGGGATTGGATATGGGAATGTTCTACAAGAGACGCGATTACAGTAAAATCGTGGACGGACGCAACCCCATCGTCGCGCACGAATTCCTCGGCTCCAACGTGGACGGCAAGGACGTGATGATCATCGACGACATGATCTCCTCGGGCGAGAGCGTGATTGACACCGCACTGGAGCTGAAAAAGCGCAATGCGAACCGGATCTTCGTCGTGTCCACCTTCGGCCTGTTCACCAACGGCTTAAAGGCATTCGATCAGGCATTTCAGGATGGCCTGATCTACCGTCTCGTCACCACGAACCTGATTTATCAGACGCCGGAGCTCCTGTCCAGAGAATACTATATCAGCTGCGACATGAGCAAGTACATCGCATACATCATTGACACCTTAAACCACGACTCCTCCATCAGCGACCTGCTCAATCCTTATGACCGGATCAAGCGGTATGTCAGGAAGTATAACGAGGCGAAAAAAGGGAAGAAGATTTAACTGTTAAGGGCGGGAGGCAGATGCCGTAGCAATAAAGCTCATGTCAATCAGATCAAAGACCTGTTCCTTCGCCACTGTTCCATCAAGCAGCACGGTAATCCAGTGCTGCTTGTTCATGTGATAGGCAGGCATGATACCCGGCTGCTGAACAAGCATATCATGAAACAACAGATCCCCCACCTTCAGGTTGATCACATCGACGCGTTCCGTACCGGACAGCCCCAGCCTGTCCGCCCGTACTCCCATTACAAGAGCAAACCACTTCCTGTTATCCGCGTGCCTGAATACCGCATTGCTGTCGTACTTCTGCCACGGATACTCCGGCAAAGCCTTATATTTCTTCTGGATATAATCAAAGACCCAATCTCTCATCCCCGTCACCGCCAATAACATAGTTCTTTTAAATCTTTTCACATTCTACCATGACAAAAAGAAGATAGCAACCGCAAAATTCATGTAACAACAACCGCTCCTCCTTCATATTGGTATTTTATAGGGAAAAAGGAGGAACCAATTATTTATGGCTACCGGTTATTTGATCATACAGGCACGAGCGGCGCACGACGCGCTCCCGCTCGCCGGAGTACAGATCTGGATTACGGATAAGCGGGAAACGCGCACTCTTTATGTGACAACAGATGAAAGCGGGGAAACCGAACGGATTGCTTTAGAGACTTTGGACCGCTCCCTGTCTCTGAATCCGGATTTTACCGGAACACCTTATATCAGTTATGATTTATTTGCACTCGCGGACGGATTCAATTCGATCCATATTGTGGGCATTCCGATTCTGGAGGGAGAGACAGCCATTCAGCCCCTTGAATTTATTCCAATGCGGCAGGAACAGCGCACCCCGACCGTAACGGAGATTCAGATCGGCTCCCCCGCCGTCTCCATGTCAGGAAATCGGTATCAGGAGGGACCCTCTGCAGAGGATACGGAACCCCAGGTACTCCGACAGGTAGTCATTCCAAATCCGATCACGGTACACCTTGGCAGCCCCGGAGCGTCCGCGTCCAATGTACAGGTATCTTTTCCCGATTATGTAAAGAACGTCGCAAGCAGTGAGATTTATCCCACATGGCCGGATGCGTCCCTGAGGGCCAATATATACGCCATCATCACCTTTGCCCTGAACCGGGTATACACGGAGTGGTACAGAAGCCGCGGCTATAACTTTGACATAACAAACAATACCGCTTATGACCAGTATTTTGTATATGGGCGGAATGTCTACGAATCCATCAGCCGGATCGTGGACGAAATTTTTAATGAGTATGTCAGGAGACGGGGGCAGTCTGCGCCTTATTTTACGTCGTTCTGCAACGGAACCACTTCGACCTGCGCGGGGATGTCCCAGTGGGGCACGGTCACGCTGGCGAATCAGGGGCGCACTCCCCTGCAGATCCTGCGCTCCTATTACCCGAAGAATGTGGAGATTGCGGAGACGAACATCATCACCGGAGTCCTGACCTCCTATCCCGGCACTGCGCTCAGAACAGGCAGCAACGGCCTTGACGTGCAGACGATCCAGACCTATCTGGGAAGAATCCGGCGCAATTACCCCGCAATCCCTGCGATCACGGACGCAACGGGCGTGTTCGGGGAAAGCACAAGAGCGGCAGTTGCCAAATTCCAGAGTATTTTTAACCTGCCGTCCGACGGCGTAGTGGGAAAATCCACATGGAATAAGCTGTCCTATCTGTATGCCTCTGTGACCCGGCTGGCCGAGCTGGACAGCGAGGGAACCTCGCTGGGGATCGGGACCGTTCCGCCGGGCTCGGTTCTGCGCGTCGGCTCCTCCGGTCAGGACGTCATTACCCTGCAGTATCTTTTGAATGTCGCAGCCGAATTTAATTCCAGGATTCCGGCTCCGGCACAGGACGGAAATTTTGGAAGGGAGACGCAGCAGGCGGTTGCCGCCTTCCAGAGCGCGGCAGGGCTGACCCCCGACGGCGTGGTAGGCCCCCTCACATGGCAGGCACTGTACAATACTTATCTGGGAGTGGAAAACGTAATACCGCCAAACACGGATTCCGGTGTAACGGAATATGTTGTCCGCTCGGGAGATACCCTCTGGCAGATTGCACAGCGCTACAACACGACGGTGGACGCGATTAAACGACTGAACGGGCTGTCCAGCGACAACCTGAGCATCGGCCAGGTACTGCGGATTCCGACGGCCGGCTCTGCGAACGAATCGTATTTTGAGTACGTTGTCCGCTCGGGAGATACGCTCTGGCTGCTGGCCCAGAGATACAACACGACGGTGGACGCAATCAAAAACCTGAACGGCTTGTCCGGCAGTGCGCTGGGCATTGGACAGATACTGAAGATCCCTTCTGCCGGAACGACTCCTGCCCCGTATTTTCAGTACACGGTCCGCTCAGGAGACACGCTTTGGCAGTTAGCCCAAAGGTACGGCACGACGGTTAACGCGATCAAGAGCTTAAACGGATTGAGCAGCGACATGCTAAGCATCGGGCAGGTGCTGCGTAAGCGCTAAATAAAATGGCGGCTTTAACCAGCCCGTTGAGAGCTTTATAATGG
>CAZNQZ010000043.1:0-11286 GCA_964575245.1 uncultured Lachnobacterium sp.
GAACGGCTATGACAATATTGTGCTGGAGGATATGGAGGCATCCCTGGGGCTTTTGACGGCACAGGGCGACCCGATCCTTGTGATTGACACTGCGAACGGCTTTCTGATCGTGAAGGTGAGCGGCTCTACCTATCAGGGGAAGCTTGCGGTCGTGAAGGACCCTGCCCAGATCGAGATGGTCAAGTCCAAAAATCTCGGTGTCCGCGGGCAGGAGGCCGAGAGCTTCGGGACACAGGAGGACGCCCTTTTGGTGATCAACGCGAGCGGGTTTAAGGATGTGGGCGGCCACGGGAGCGGCGGTCAGGTGAAGGGAACGCTGATCATTGACGGCGTGGAGTACGGCAACAGGAACATCAAGGGCTACTGGAAATTTTGCGGAATGAAGAATGACAACAAATTTTATGTCGGCAATTACCCGGCGGATTCCGTTTCTGAATATCGTTGGAGCTGTGAGTTTTTCCCGGCGCTGATCGTGGACGGAGAGAGCGTGGTGGACGGTACCTTCGGCATGGGGCTGCAGCCCCGGACATCCATCGGACAGAGGCGGGACGGATCGATGCTGCTGCTCATTATCGACGGGCGGCAGGTCGGCTACAGCGTCGGCTGTACGGTCGCGGAGTGCAAGGATATTTTGCTGCGCTATGACGTGTACCAGGCAATGAATCTGGACGGGGGCAGTTCCGCGGTCATGTGGTACAACGGAAAGTACATCACGAAATCCTCCAGCGCGTCCGGACGTGGACGTTATATGCCGAATGCGCTGGTTGTGAGGAAGAAAACGCAGATCAGCAGGTAATTTTATGGACTACAATGAGACACAGAGGGCGGCCATCCTGCACGGGGATGGTCCAATGCTGGTACTGGCCGGGCCGGGGAGCGGGAAGACGGCTGTCATCGCCGAGCGGACGGCGCATCTGATCCGGGAGGGGCATGTGAATCCGGCGGCGATTCTCGTGGTCACGTTTACGAGGGCCGCGGCGGACGAGATGCGGCAGCGTTTCCGGCGGCGGATGGGAGAGGGGATGCCGGTCACCTTCGGTACCTTTCACTCCGTATTCTTTACGGTTCTGAGGTACGCCTATCATTTTCAAAGCGGCAATATCGTGTCCGGGGAGCAGCGCTATCAGCTGATGCGCGAAATCATTTCCCGTTATCCTTTGGAATACAGGGACGAAAACGAGTACATCGGCAATCTTCTTGCGGAGATCGGCACGATAAAAAATTCCGGTATTTCTATCAATGATTTCTATTCCGCGGAGTGCGCCGGAGAGGTGTTCCGCGAGATTTATGCGGAGTATCAGAACAGGCTCTCCCGCGCGAGGCTCATCGACTTTGACGATATGCAGACCCTCACCTTTGACCTCTTCTCCCAGCGCGGGGACATTCTGGAGGCGTGGAGGAAGCGCTATTCCTATATCCTGATCGACGAGTTTCAGGACATCAACCGGATTCAGTATGAGATCGTGAAGATGCTGGCCGCGCCGCGAAACAATCTGTTCGCGGTGGGGGATGATGATCAGTCCATCTACCGGTTTCGCGGGGCGAGGCCGGAAATTATGCTGGGCTTTCGGGGGGATTATCCGGATGCGGGGCAGATCACTCTGAATGTGAATTACCGGTCGGCACCGGGCATTGTGGCGGCGGCGGGGCGGCTGATCGCAAAGAACGGGCATCGGTATGAGAAGGATGTCAGAGCCTTCCGGGAGTCTGAGGCAAGCCTTACACTCCGGTGCTTTGAGGATCAGCGGCAGGAGTGTCTGCAGGTCACAGAGCAGATTCGGGAGGCGCTGCAGAGCGGAGTGAGGCCCGGCGAGGTCGCGGTGCTCTGCAGGACGAACACGCAGCCGAGGCAATTGATGGAACAGCTGGCAGCGCAGAATGTGCCGTTTCGCACGAGAGAGCGCATTCCGGATCTCTATGAGCACTGGATCGCGAAGGATATTTTTGCCTATCTGCGGATTGCGGGGGGCAGCAGGGCGCGGGCGGATTTTCTTTCCGTTATGAATAAGCCTGTGCGCTATATCGGGAGGGACAGTCTGCCGGAGTCGGAGGTGGATTTTGGGGAATGGGAGAAGGCCTGCGGTGAGAAGCCGTGGATTGCGGAGCGGATCGGGCAGCTGCGGCGGGATGTGCTCAGGCTGCAGGGCATGAGTCCCTTTGCGGCGGTCAACTATATCCGAAAGGGGATCGGCTACGACAGCTATCTTCTGCAGTATGCAAAGGAACGCCGCGCAAAGAAGGAGGAGCTTTTGGAGGTGGCGGACGAGATCCAGAGCAGCGCGAAGGGCTACCGGACAGCGGCGGAATGGTCGGACCATGTGCGCGGGTACCAGAGGATGATGCAGGAGCTGGCAGGGCGCACAAATGAGAACCCGGATGCGGTGAACATCGCGACGCTGCACGGCGCAAAGGGGCTGGAATACCGGATCGTTTTTCTGATCGGGGCCAATGAGGGCGTGATGCCCTATCGAAAGGCGGTTCTGGAGTCCGACATTGAGGAGGAACGCCGCCTGTTTTATGTGGGTGTGACGCGGGCGAAGGACGCCCTGCACGTCAGCTGGGTCAAAAATCTGAGCAACAGGGAGGCAGAGATGTCCCGCTTTGTGGGGGAGCTGGGGCTTTGATCCCCTGTCAATCCTCCATCTCGTCAAACATTTCCTCGTCCAGGAGCTCATCGAAGCGGTCGGAGGCGATCTCGTACTCGTCGTCGCTCTCGATCATGGAGATCTGCGGGAGTCCCTCCCCGTCCTCATCGTAGCGGTAGAGATAGACGGTGCCCTCGTCGTTCTCACTGCCGTCGGGGGCTAAGGGCATCAGCGCGATATAGTCTCTGTCGCCCGCCTCAAAGATGGTGAGGATTTCGCACTCCACATCCCCGGTATCCAGATTTAAGGTCACGCGGATATCTTCGATTTCATCCGCGGTTACGTCTGTGTTTTTTTCTTTTTTTGCCATAAGCAACTCCCTTTCGCGTTTCCTTAAATTATAAAAAAGAAATCGCCGGTTGTCAAACAGAAATAGTGCTATACAAAGATGAGGAAACCGTGTATAATCTTTGCGTAGAGATTGACAGCATAGGTGGGCGGTAGCATATGAAAAATAGCGTAAGAGAAGGAAATTATGAGAAACTTGGGGTCAGGCAGATGGAGGGCAGCGTGATCTTTACCTTCTGCAGGGAGAAGGAGGATCAGTGTGCAGTCGTGCTGCTCCACAGGGGGAGTGGGGAGCAGATCCGCATTGAGGCGCCGGAGAAGTTTTGCATCGGTTCGCTGTGCTCGATTGAGGTTTTCGGGATCGACGTCAAACAGTATGTCTATTATTTTGAGATCAACGGCGAGAAGGTGATGGACCCATATGCACGCCGTATCATGGGGCGTGAGGTCTGGAACGACGACACCCGTGGAAAGGACGGATATGAGGTGTATGCGGGGTTTGCCGACGAGGCCTTTGACTGGAAAAAAGACCGCGCGCCGGAGCTGCCCGGGAGCGGGATGTTTATGTACAAGCTCCATGTGCGGGGGTTTACGATGGATGCGTCAGTCCAAAATCCCGGCACCTTCCGCGCGCTGATGAATAAGCTCAGCTATCTGAGAAAGCTTGGGGTCACGACCGTCGAGCTGATGCCGGCATACGAATTTGAGGAGATGCAGATCACGGCGCCCGTGCATATTCCGGAGTATGTGACGTGGAAGGCGAAGAGCCAGGACCTTATCCGCCCGGCGGTTGCGGTGACGGAAACGCGGCAGTTAAATTACTGGGGATACGGGCCGGGCAACTATTTTGCCGTGAAGGCGGCTTACGCCGCGGACCCGGAGCACGCGTCCGCGGAGTACAAGGCGCTCATCAGGCGTCTGCACGAGCTTGGCATGGAATGTGTGATGGAGATGTATTTTCCGGAGGACAGCAACCATAATATGATATTGGACGCGCTGCGCTACTGGGTGAGAGAGTATCATGTGGACGGGTTTCATTTGCTGGGCAGAAGCATTCCGCTGACGGCGATCGTGCAGGATAATCTGCTTAGCCGGACCAAGATTTTCTGCGGGGAGTTTGCGCCGGACATGAAGGATGTGCGCAGATGCAAGAACCTGTTTTTATACAAGGATGAATATATGTACCCGGCGCGCAAGGTCTTAAACCACTTAAACGGCAATATGAGGGATTTTGTGGATCAGCAGCGCAAGCAGGGGGAAAATCTGGGCTATGTGAATTATCTGGCGTGCAACAACGGTTTTACTCTGGCAGACCTGTTCATGTACAACGACAAGCACAACGAGGCAAACGGCGAGGAGAACCGGGACGGGAGCGACTGGAATTTCAGCAATAATTACGGCTGTGAGGGGCCGACCCGCCAGCGCTATATCAACGCGCTGCGCAGGCTCAAGTGGAGAAGTGCCGTGATGATGCTCTTTCTGGCGCAGGGGGTGCCGCTTCTGTGGGCCGGGGATGAATTCGGAAACTCGCAGCAGGGCAACAACAACGCATACTGTCAGGACAATACGACCGGCTGGGTGAACTGGAAAAACGAGAAATCGCGCCGGAAGGAGCTGTATTTTCTGAGCAGGCTTGTCGAATTCCGCAGGCAGCATCCGGTTCTCGCGCGGGAGGAGCCCTTCCGCCTCAGCGACTACCGGCTGCTGGGAGCGCCGGATCTGTCCTTTCACGGGGAGAACGCGTGGCTTGCGGAGCCGGACGCGGGGAGGCTCTGCGTCGGTATGCTGTACTCCGGGGCCTATTCCCCGGACGCGGACAGGAGCGAGGATGTCTATGTCGCTTACAATTTTCTGGCGGCGGAGGCAAACCTTGCCCTTCCGAGACCGGAGCCGGACCGGAACTGGTATCTCGTGATGGACAGTGACAGCGACACTCCCTACTGTGAGGAGCAGATGCTTCAGGAGGGAAACGTGATCCGCATGTCCCCGCAGTCCGTGCGTGTGTATGTGTGCCGCGTGGCCCGGCAGACGGAAAAGAGGCGTAGAAGGAAGAAATGATGAAGGCTTGGGAACATTTTAAGACAATTGTGAGACATAAAAATCTGGTGCGGTCCGGCTGCTTTCGCGTGGGCCTTTACCGGCAGGGGATCATGCATGACTGGTCCAAGTATTCTCCGGTGGAATTTCTGGTGGGATGCAGGTATTTTCAGGGGGACAAAAGCCCGAACAACGCGGAGCGGGAGGATCGGGGATATTCCCAGGCATGGCTGCACCACAAGGGAAGAAACCGCCACCATCTGGAGTACTGGATTGACTATGAGGCAAAAAGCAACGGCCACGGAGGAATGACCGGTATGAAAATGCCTGTCCGCTATGTGGTGGAGATGTTTATCGACCGCATCAGCGCGTGCAAGAATTATCAGAAGGAGGCATACACGGTGCGAAGCCCGCTCATATACTTTGAAAAGGGGCGGGGACATTATATCATGCACGAGGACACGGAGGCGCTTCTGGTCTATCTGCTCACGATGCTCGCCGTATGGGGGGAGAGGAGGACCTTTTCCCATGTAAGGAACAGGGTGTTAAAAGGGTTGGTTCCCTATGAAAAGGGCGAACTGGCGAGGCGGACCAGGCTTTTAAAATCCGCCGAATCCGGGGGTTTGGAGCGCACGGAAGTCCCAATTTGAGTGGGAAAAGCACGTAAATTGACGGTTTCACATAGAATGTTAGAAAGCAGTGGTAGAGAGTGCCTGAGTGAAAACATTTCTTGCTCCGCTGTCACGTTCGGAGGAAACCGTCTGTCTTGCCGGGGTCGCCAAGGGAGATCCGGCGGCGAGGGACGAACTGATCCTGCACAATATGCGGCTGGTTGCACACGTTGCGAAAAAGTACCAGAACTCCGAGGAGGACATGGAGGATTTAATCTCGATTGGAACGATCGGACTGCTGAAGGCGGTCACGAGCTTTAAGCCGGATTACGGCAGCCGCTTTGCAACCTATGCGATCCGCTGCATTGACAAAGAGAAGCTCATGTATTTCCGCAGCAAAAAGAAGATCAGGAACGAGGTCTCGCTCTTTGAACCCATCGGGACGGACAAAGAGGGAAACCAGATCAATCTGATGGATGTGCTGGAGCAGGAGGAAACGGATGTCGCGGACAGCATTTACAAAAAGGAGATGATCGCCCGCATCCGGGATCAGATCCGCTCCGTGCTCACGCCGCGGGAATACCGGATCATCTGCAAGCGCTTTGGCCTGGACGGTGAGGAGGAGTGCACGCAGCGGGAGATCTCCGCGTGCCTGAATATTTCCAGATCCTATGTGAGCCGGATCGAGAAGAAGGCGCTGGGAAAGCTGCGCCAGCGGTTTGAACAGGCGTAGGTGCGCCGGGATAATTGTTCGGACAACAGAAAAAACAGTGGAAAAAGATGGATTTTGTGGTATAATGAATTCATCTTTTTTTCATGTGCGGTTCTATGCACCATTCCCCTGCAGATAGAAAGAGGTGGATATGTATAGCACGACAATGACGTCCATGCTGGCCGGAATCCGGGCGGTTCCCGTTCGCGTGGAGGTCGATATCAGCGCGGGGCTGCCAGCCTTTGAGATGGTGGGGTTTCTCTCCTCCGAGGTGCGGGAGGCAAGGGAGCGCGTGCGCACGGCGCTGCACAACTGCGGGGTTGCACTTCCCGCGAAGCGGATTACGGTCAATCTCTCCCCTGCCGGTATCCGAAAGAGCGGCACGGGCTTTGACGTGGCGATTGCAGTCGCGCTGCTGGCGGCGATGGAGCTGGTGGATTGCGCGCGGGCGGCGGACAGGCTGTATGTGGGAGAGCTGAACCTGCGCGGCGATATTCTTCCGGTGAATGGAGTGCTCCCCATTGTCTCGGATGCCGCGGAGGAGGGATTCAGGAGCTTCGCGGTTCCCGCGGGCAATGCGCGGGAGGCCCGGCTTGTGGAAAAAACCGAGATATGCGCATTTTTAAGCCTCAGAGAGCTCATGGGCTATCTGAGGGGAGAAGAGTACCGGGAGCCGGAGAGTGGGGAGAGGACAGTTAATAAGGATGCGCCAGAGGCGGATTTCTCGGAGGTCAATGGGCAGTCCTACCTGCGGCGTGTGGCGGAGGTTGCGGCTTCCGGAATGCACAATCTGCTCATGGTCGGGCCGCCGGGGGCGGGTAAGACGATGATCGCGGAGCGCATGGCGACCATCCTTCCGCCGCTGGAGGATAAAGAGCGGCTTGAACTCTCCAAGATCTACAGTGTGCGGGGGCTGCTGGCAGGGCATCAGGGCCTGATTGCGAACCGTCCGTTCCGGAGCCCGCACCACACGGCGAGCCCGGCCGGACTTTTGGGCGGAGGCGCGGACCTGCGGCCCGGAGAGATCTCGCTGGCGCACAAGGGGGTTTTGTTTCTGGATGAGCTCACAGAATTTGACAAATCTGTGGTTGAAACTCTGCGGACACCGCTGGAGGAGCATGAGATCTGTATTGTGCGGGCATATGGCAGCGTGAGCTATCCCTCTGATTTTCTGCTTCTCGCCGCGATGAACCCGTGCAGCTGCGGCAATTATCCGGACCGGCAGAAATGCCGCTGCACGCCCTCCATGCTGCGGCGCTATATCGGGCGGCTGTCAAGGCCGCTTCTCGACCGGATGGATATCTGTGCGGAGGCGCCGGCCGTCACCTACCGGGAACTCGCGGGGAAGGAAAAGAATGAATCTTCGGCCCAAATCCGCCGCAGGGTGCAGGCCTGCCATGAGCTGCAGCTTGCGCGCTACAGAGGAGAGAGTTTTTGCCACAACAGCCGGATTCCCGCCGCCCGGATTGCGGATTACTGCGCACTCGGGGAGGAGGAGGAGCGCTATATGGAGCAGCTGTTCGGCAGCCGGGGCATGACGGCCCGAAGCTATCACAAGGTGCTGCGCGTGGCAAGAACGCTGGCGGATCTCGACCACTCGGAGGGCATCCGGGTACGGCATCTCGGTGAGGCGGCCTGTTATCAGGGCTTTGATGAGAATTTCTGGGGAGGGCTGTGACATGTACCGGTTATGGTTTGCAAACATTCCCCGGCTCTCGTCGGCGAAGCGGCAGGTGATCCTCGAGGCCTGCCACAGCCCGCGGGAGCTGTACGGGCTGAGCGAGGCCGCGGTGCGCGCGCTGCCGGGAATCGGGCAGGAGGATAAGGAGCGAATTCTGGCCAGCAGAAGGGAGTGGAATCTGGAGGGCGAGTGGACACGCCTGCAGGAACTGGGGGTGGGCTTTGTGACCGTCGGGGACGTGGCGTATCCCAAAAGGCTGAGAGACATCCACAGACCCCCGTACTGTCTGTACTATATGGGAAGCCTGCCGGAGCCGGGGCGGATCGCTGTCGCGATCGTCGGAGCCAGAGAGCGGAGCGCATACGGTCAGCAGGTGGCAAGGGCTCTTGCCGAACGGCTTGCCGGAGCGCAGGTGGACATTGTCAGCGGAATGGCGCGGGGGATTGACGCGGACGGGCACGCGGGCGCGCTTGCGGCGGGCGGGCGTACTTACGCGGTGCTCGGCTGCGGCGTGGATGTGTGTTATCCGGCATCAAATCGATACTTGTATGAGAATATTCCGGCAAAAGGAGGAATACTATCAGAGTATCCGATGCAGACAAAACCCAGAGCGGAGCTATTTCCGCAGAGAAACCGAATGATCTCCGGTCTTGCGGACTACACGGTCGTCATCGAGGCGCGGGAGAAGAGCGGTTCCCTGATCACGGCGGACTGTGCGCTGGAGCAGGGGAGAGATGTGTACGCGCTCCCCGGACGGATCTCGGACCCTCTGAGCCGGGGCTGTAACGCACTGATCCGGCAGGGAGCAGGTGTGCTGACCTCCGTGGAGGATTTTGTGAGGGATCTTGCGCTCTCGGGGGAGAGGAGCTGTGTGCAGATGGATTACCGAAAAAATCTTCTTGAAAAAAATGAACGCTTGGTGTATAGTTTATTCGATTTTGCTCCGCTGGGTATCGGAACGCTGGTAGAAAACAGCCCCTGCGGGCTGTCGGAGATGCTTGAAATATTAGAGCGGCTGGAGCAGAAAGGATTTGTGGAGGAGACTGCAGCGAATTATTATAGGAAGAAGATGTAGCAAGGAGCACGGGATATGGCAAAGTATCTGGTTATCGTCGAGTCACCGGCCAAGGTGAAGACCATCAAGAAATTTTTGGGAAAAAATTATGAGGTTATGGCATCCAACGGGCATGTGAGGGATTTGCCAAAGAGCAGTCTCGGGTTTTCTCCGGAGGAGGATTACGAGCCGAAATATATCACGATCCGCGGCAAGGGAGATGTGTTGGCCAAGCTCAGGAAGGAAGTCAAAAAAGCGGACAGGGTTTATCTCGCAACGGACCCGGACCGCGAGGGAGAGGCAATTTCCTGGCATCTGACCAAGGCATTAAAGCTTGAGGACAAGAAGGTCAGCCGGATCAGTTTTAACGAGATTACGAAAAACGCGGTCACAGCGTCTTTAAAAAATCCGAGAGAGATTGACATGGATCTTGTGGACGCGCAGCAGACCAGAAGAATGCTCGACCGCATGGTGGGGTACAAGATCAGCCCGCTTTTGTGGGCGAAGGTCAAGCGGGGCCTGAGTGCAGGGCGGGTGCAGTCCGTGGCGCTGCGCATTGTCTGTGACCGGGAGGAGGAGATCGAGGCCTTCATTCCGGAGGAATACTGGACGCTGGAGGCGGCGCTTCTGCCCGAGGGGGAGAAGAAACCGATTCTCGCGAAGCTGTCGGAGCACGGCGGGGAGAAAATCGAGATCACCTCCGAAGAGCAGATGAAAGAGGTTCTGGCAGAGCTTGAAGGCAAGAACTTTGCAGTGCAGGATGTCAAAAAGGGAGAGCGCGTCAAGAAGGCGCCGCTTCCGTTCACCACCAGCACCCTGCAGCAGGAGGCGTACAAGGCGCTGAATTTCCCGATATCCAAGACTATGCGCATCGCCCAGCAGCTCTACGAGGGCGTGGATATCAAGGGACAGGGGACCGTGGGACTGATCACCTATCTCCGTACGGATTCCGTCCGCATTTCGGATGAGGCGGACGAGGCGGCCCGGGTGTTTGTGGAGCAGAACTACGGACCTCAGTACCTCTCGGTGGGGGAAGGAAAAAAGAAGTCGGACGCCAAGATTCAGGATGCCCACGAGGCCATCCGTCCGACCTCGATCGAACGCACGCCGGCGGAGATCAAGGATTCGCTGAGCCGTGACCAGTTTCGCCTGTATCAGCTGATATGGAAGCGTTTCGCGGCGAGCCGGATGGCAAACGCGGTCTATGAGACGACTGCTGTGGGCATTGCGGCGGGGGATTACCGTTTCCGCGTATCCACCTCGCAGCTCGCCTTTGACGGGTTTATGCTGGCGTATACGGAGGCGGACGAGGAGAAGGAGGAGAAACAGGTTCTCCTGAAATCCATCGGGCCGGACACGGCACTCTCGCTGGTAGAGTTTGAGCCGAAGCAGCATTTTACCCAGCCGCCGCCACACTACACGGAAGGGTCGCTGGTCAGGACGCTGGAGGAGCTTGGGATCGGCAGGCCGAGCACCTACTCGCCGACGATCACGACAATCCTCGCGCGGCGCTACATTACGAAGGAAAACAAAAACCTGTATGTGACGGAGATCGGCGCGGTGGTGAATTCGATCTTAAAGGCATCCTTCCCCACGATTGTCGATGAACATTTCACCGCGAACATGGAGAGTCTGCTGGACAGTGTGGCGGAGGGGAAGACGCCGTGGAAGAGTGTGGTCGCGAACATGTATCCGGACATCGAGGAGGCTGTGAAGGAGGCCGAGAAGGAGCTCGCGAAGGTTACGATCGAGGACGAGGTGACGGACGAGATCTGCGAGATCTGCGGGCGCAACATGGTCATCAAGTATGGGCCCCACGGCAAGTTTTTGGCCTGCCCGGGCTTTCCGGACTGCAGAAACACAAAGCCGTACTATGAGAAGATCGGCGTGGCCTGTCCGTCATGCGGCAGGGATGTGGTGATTAAGACGACGAAAAAGGGGAGGCGTTACTTTGGGTGTATCGCCTATCCCGACTGTGAGTTTATGAGCTGGGCGCGGCCCGTGGAAAAGAAATGCCCGCGCTGCGGAGGCTATATGGTGGATAAGGGCAGCAGGCTTGCATGCGCCGATTCGCACTGCGGGTACACGGAACAGAAAAGCTGAGTGGGGGAGAATTTTTTTCTGAAATATATTATATTGTATTGAATTGTCAGAAAAGTCGTGCTATAATAAAAAGGCTCCCAGTATTACAAGGCAGGAGGACAGATAAAATGAGTGTTCAGCTCTTGGACAAAACCAGAAATATCAACAAACTGCTC
>CAZNQZ010000044.1:0-10883 GCA_964575245.1 uncultured Lachnobacterium sp.
CGGCGGTCAGAGAAATATCGCCGCTGCCGTCCATAACTTTGCCGATAAACGGATTTGCTGAGTTATTATTGAAAACAATAAAGGGGAAATACAAAATAATACAGAAGAAGCACTTGAACATAGATTTTTTGATAAAGCAAATCTGCCTGATCATATTAATAAATACGATAAGCGCGTAATTATTGATTGGACAAAAAACTTACAACAAGTAATTGTCGATTGATTACCTTCCCTATAGCAATATTGGGAAAGAATGCATGAAATGATATTTTCACTATATATACAAAGAATTTTCGGCATCTACCCACATCTGCAAATTTCCATCAAGATAAAGTCTTGCGTTTTCGGGAGGCTCATCTATTGCAAAAGCATTTTATTCATGCGATTATACAATCGGAAGGGAGGGGTCAAGATGAACCTTATTTACAGAAGTATTGATTTTGAAAAGGACAGAGATTACATTTTGGAGCGGCATTGCCGCATCAATTACGGCTGTGAGAGTTCATGGAAACGGGAAATGTCTTACCCGGAATACCGCTCAGAATGGTTCTCATTAACAAGCCAGATTTCTGGATTTTACGGTTACCTCGAACGAACCGCACAAGATGATCGCGCCATTGCAGAGATCATCGAGGGGGAGGATGGGCGCATCGTAGGCTATCTTTGGGTCACCTTTTGCGAGGATGGAGAAATGGAATTTCGCTTTGCCCTCTATCGATATGAATTTGAGAAATTGCTGATTTAGTCATCATCCCTGCCTCCTTGTACGAAAATATGTTCTGAGCTGTCCCCACGACTATCACTAAAAAACCAGTGGATTAACAAGTCGCACAGAGTATATGCCTCCTGATACAGGAGGCTTTTTTTGTCCGAAATGACTGCCCGTCCACCGAATCTTGATGTTCGTTATTCGGCCACCCACAAGATATTGTTGCACAAAAAAGTACGAAAAAAACCTTGATTTTTGTGCATATAGGGTGTATGATGGAGCTACGGTGGTAGAAAGTGGAGCAGAACATTCATTAAGTGGTGTAAAGTGGTTGGCACTCTCTATCTGGAGGGGAGGTGAGCGGCCATGTTCATGGGAGAATACAGTCATTCGATTGATGCCAAGGGCCGGCTGATCGTGCCCTCGAAGTTCCGGGAACAGCTCGGCAACGAGTTTGTTGTGACCAAGGGGCTGGACGGATGCCTGTTTGTGTACTCCAATGCAGAGTGGCAGCGCATCGAGGAGAA
Source organism: uncultured Lachnobacterium sp. (assembly GCA_964575245.1). Taxonomy (GTDB): domain Bacteria; phylum Bacillota; class Clostridia; order Lachnospirales; family Lachnospiraceae; genus Roseburia. The sequence continues at coordinate 1,237 of CAZNQZ010000044.1, forward strand.
TCTCCGGGAGAAACCGCTCACATCCAAGGACGCGAGAATGTTCGTTCGCTTTTTCTTCGCTGGCGCGGCGAGCTGCGAGGTGGACAAGCAGGGCAGAATCCTGCTCCCGGCCAATCTCAGGGAGTATGCAGGGATTGAAAGGGATGTGGTATCCCTCGGCGTGTACAGCCGCGTGGAGATCTGGAGCAAGGAGCGCTACATGGAGCACAACGACTTTGCAGACATGGACGACATTGCCGAGCATATGGCAGAATTGGGGATCGGGATCTGATCATGGAATTTGCACACACATCCGTCATGCTGAATGAGACGATTGACCAACTGCATATCAGGCCGGACGGGATCTATGTAGACGGCACACTGGGAGGTGCGGGACACTCCGCCGAGATCTGCAAAAGATTGACGAGCGGGCGGCTGATCGGGATTGATCAGGACGCGGACGCGATACGGGCAGCCACAGAGCGGCTGCAGTGCTATAAAGATAAAGTGACAATTGTGCGGAGCAACTATTCCGAAATCGGGCTGCTGCTCCGCGGGTTTGGAATCTCCGCGGTCGATGGCATCCTCCTGGACCTGGGCGTATCATCCTTCCAATTGGATACGCCCGAACGGGGATTTACCTATCGCATAGAGGACGCGCCGCTGGATATGCGAATGGACGACAGGCAGACGCTGACCGCGCGGCAGATGATCAATGAATACAGTGAGGCGGAGCTCTTTTGCATAATCCGCGATTACGGGGAGGAGCGCTTCGCAAAGAATATCGCAAAGCACATTGTTTTGACAAGAAGAGAGCATGCCATTGAGACGACGGGGGATCTAAACCGCGTCATCCGGGCGGCAATCCCGCAGAGGGCGCGCACAGAGGGTGGACATCCCTCCAAGCGCACGTTTCAGGCGATAAGGATTGCATTGAACCGGGAGCTGGATGTATTGGAGAACACGCTGGATGAACTGATCGGGCTTTTGGCACCGGGAGGGAGGCTGTGCGTGATCACCTTCCACTCGCTGGAGGACCGGATCGTCAAGTCATGCTTTAAGAGGAATGAGAATCCCTGCACCTGTCCGGGCAATTTTCCGGTGTGCGTGTGCGGTAAGAAATCGAAGGGACAGATGGTGACCAGAAAGCCAATGTTGCCGTCGGAGGAGGAGATTGCCGGCAACAGCCGCGCAAAGAGCGCCAAGCTGCGGGTTTTTCAGGCACTGTAACCACTGCGAAGCAGTGATTACTAAGGCTGTAACCACTGCGAAGCAGTGATTACGAAATGTTCATAATATTTTATACTGCGCACCAGTTAATTTACAGTATAACCCGACTGCAGACCGTCAGCCAGTCACTTCCCCGGAAGCATCACTGTAAATTCTGGCGGTCTGCAGTATAGCAGGAATGGAGTCGAGTAGAGTATGGCAGAGCGGTATTACGTGAACGGGAATACGGTCCGGGAGCTGGATGCCCCGGTACGGCGGGAGAGAATCAGCCGTGAGGAGATCGAGGAGGCCAACCGAAGAAAAAGGCGCAGAAACGCTGCGCGAAGAAACCGCGCGCGGGCGCTGGGGATGAGCCGTGGCTATGTGTTTTTCCTGACGCTGTGCGTTCTTATGGTGGCGGCATCCTCCGTGATGCTGGTGCAGCTGCAGTCCGGGGTTTCGGCGCGGATGCGCAGGGTGTTTGCGCTGCAGTCCGAGGTGAACGACCTGCGGACGGACAATGACGCGAGGTACAAGAGAATCGCCACCTCGGTGGATCTGAACCATATCAGGGATGTCGCGATCAACGAGCTTGGAATGAGTTACCCGGACGAGGGGCAGGTGGTCTATTACTCAATTGAGAACAATAATTTTATGGACCAGTACAGCGACATTCCCGGACAATAGGAAAGGGCTGTGGCAAAGGTGAGGAGAAGAATTATCAAAAAATTTACACGGAAAATGCGCGCCAAATTAACGGCGCTTTTTTCCGTGATTGTACTGCTTCTGTGCGTCCTGATCGGAAGGCTTTTGTACATTGAGCACACGAGCGGGGAGAAGTATAAAAAGAAGGTACTCTCCCTCCAGGCCTATGACAGCAAGACGATCCCCTATCAGAGGGGCGATATCGTGGACGCGTGCGGCGCAATCCTTGCGACCAGCTCCGCGGTCTACAATGTCATTTTAGACTGCTCGGTGTTAAACGACAAGGAGCAGTATCTGGAGCCGACGATCGACGCGCTCACAAAGTGCTTTCCGCAGCTGGAGCGCTCCGTGCTTTTAGACTATGCGAAAAACCGTAAGGACAGCAGATACATCGTGCTGGCGAAGAAACTCACCTACGATGAAATCAGGCCCTTCCTCGATATGGAGGAGGCTGTGGATGAGAAGGGCAAGGCGCAAAATCCGGATATCATGGGTGTGTGGTTTGAGAAGGAGTATGAGAGAATTTACCCCTACGGGACGCTGGCAGCCTCCGTCATCGGCTTCACCGCCGCCGGGAATGTGGGGACGACCGGGCTGGAATACCAGTACAGCGATGTGTTAAACGGGGTGAACGGCAGAGAGTACGGCTATCTCAATTCGGACAACGATTTTGAGAAGACCTCCATTGCGCCGAGGGACGGGAGCACGCTGGTGAGCACCATCGACGTGAACATCCAGTCGGTGGTGGAGGCAAAAATCAACGAATTCAACGAGGCATACCGGGACAATTACTTCGAGGGGCCGGGCAGCGCCAACACGGCGGTTCTTGTCATGGACCCAAACACAGGGTATGTCCTCGCGATGGCGGACTACCCCGGGTTTAACGCCAACGAGCCCCGGGATTTATCGGCATACTTCTCCGAGGAGGAGCTTGCGGAGATGACGGATGAGGACCGGCTGGATTTTCTGAATAAGCTGTGGCAGAATTACTGCGTGACCGCGACCTATGAGCCGGGCTCTGTGCAGAAACCCTTCACCGTGGCATGCGGTCTTGAGACCGGAACCATCACGGAGGATATGACCTTTCTGTGTGACGGGGGAGAGCAGTTTGACAAGTGGGTCAACTGCGTGAACACAAGAGGACACGGGATGGAGACCGTGGAGAAATCTCTGATGGATTCCTGTAACGACGCGCTCATGCAGATGTCCTACCTGATCGGGGCAAAAAATTATCTGGAATACCAGTCTGTCTTCGGCTTCGGACACCGGACCGGCATCGACCTGCCGGGCGAGGCGAACACCGCTTCCCTCGTCTACACGCTGGACAAGATCAAGAAGATTGACCTTGCGACGAATTCCTTCGGACAGAACTTTAACTGCACCATGATTGAGCTGGCCTCGGCCTTCTGCTCGCTGATCAACGGCGGCAGCTACTACCAGCCGCAGGTGGTCCGGAGGATCACAGACGCCTCGGGCAATGTGATCACGGTGAACGAGCCCAAAATGGTCAAGCAGACGGTTTCGGCGAGTACGAGCGCAAAGCTCAAGGGCTATCTCAAAAACGTCGTGGCAGCCGGAACGGGCAAAACGGCAAAGGTGGACGGCTATTCCATGGGAGGGAAGACGGGGACCGCGGAGAAACAGCCGCGCGGGAAGGACAACTATCTGGTGTCTTTCATCGGCTTTGCGCCCTATGACAATCCGCAGCTGTTGATTTACTGCATCGTGGATGAGCCGAATGTGCCGGACCAGGCGCACAGCTACTTTGCGCAGAACATTACCAGGGAGATTCTGGAGGAAATCCTTCCCTATATGAATATCTATCCCGACGAGGAGAAGACCGGGATCAATGAAGGGCTCACAGTCACCGGAGCAAACGCGCAGTGGACCGGCCTGAATACGCCGACCGCTCCGCGGGAGGGGGAAGATGGGGCAGGGGAGTAATGTTGACCAGGCATTCCTCATAGGATGAAACAGAACTGTTTATCCGAGGGGGGTACTATGGAGCGGAACCAGACCTATAACCGGAAAAAGATCTGCCTCTTTTTCTTCGTGGTGGCGGGCTGCGGCCTGCTGCTGTTTGGACGGCTGATATATCTGATGGTTTTTCGCGGGAATTATTACTCTGAGCGGGCCACGAACCTGCAGCAGAGAGAGCGGAGCATTAAGGCGGCGCGGGGCCGGATCATTGACGCGGGCGGCGTGGTGCTGGCGAGCAACCGCTCGGTCTGTACCATATCCGTGATCCACAACCAGATAAAAGAGCCGGAGGCGGTCATCGCCATGCTGGTGAAGGAGCTGGGACTTTCCGAGGAGAGAGTGAGAAAGCGCGTGGAGAAGGTATCCTCCATTGAGCGGATCAAGAGCAATGTGGACAAGGAGACGGGGAACCGCATTCTCGCATACGGCTATGAGGGCGTGAAGGTGGATGAGGATTACAAGCGGGTGTACCCATACGGCGATCTGGCGTCGAAGGTGCTGGGTTTTACAGGCAGCGACAACCAGGGCATCATCGGGCTTGAGACGGTCTATGACTCGCTTCTTCGGGGTGAAAACGGGATGATACTCACCACCACGGATGCGCGCGGCATCGAGGTGGACAATGTGGGGGAGGAGCGCAGGGAGCCCGTGGCGGGCAATAATCTGCACGTCTCCCTCGACTACAATATTCAAATGTACGCCGCGCAGGCGGCGGAAAAGGCCTTTATCCGCAAGGAGGCGGACTCGGTCAGCATCCTCGTCATGAACCCGAAGAACGGGGAGATCATGGCGATGGTGGATTACCCAGAGTTTGACCTGAATGACCCCTTTACCCTGACGGGAGAGCTTGCGGAATATGCGGGCAGCGACAAGGAGCAGGATTATCTGAACCAGATGTGGCGCAACCACTGTGTATGCGATACCTACGAGCCGGGGTCCACCTTCAAGATCATCACGGCCTCTGCGGCGCTGGAGGAACATGCGGTGTCGATAGACGAGAGCTTTTACTGTCCCGGCTACATACTGGTGGAGGACCGCAGAATCCACTGTCATAAGGTGCAGGGACACGGCTCGGAGACTTTTCTGCAGGGAATTGAAAATTCGTGCAACCCGGTCTTTATCACCGTGGGGCTCCGTCTCGGTGCACAGCGCTATTACAAGTATTTTGAACAGTTCGGCCTGCTGGAGAAGACGCATATCGACCTGCCGGGAGAGGCGGCAACGATCATGCACAAGCAGGAGAACATCGGGCTGGTGGAGCTGGCGACGATCTCCTTCGGGCAGTCCTTCCAGATCACGCCCATCCAGCTCGCAGCGACTGTCTCTTCTATTATCAACGGGGGAACCCGTGTGACGCCGCATTTCGGTGTCTGGGTCGAATCGCCTGAGGGGGAGGAGCTGGAACGCCTGTCTTACGGGACGAGGGAAGGGATATGCAGCGAGGAGACCTCGGAGACTATGCGCATGCTTTTGGAGAAGGTGGTCTCGGAGGGCGGCGGAAACAAGGCGTATATCGAGGGCTATGAGATCGGAGGAAAGACCGCGACCTCCCAGACCCTGCCGCGCTCCTCCCACAAGTACATATCCTCGTTTCTGGGCTTCGCTCCGGCGGATGACCCGCAGGTGTTCGTGCTCGTCATCATAAGAAACCCGCAGGGGGTCTACTATGGCGGAACCATCGCAGCTCCGGTGGCGCGGGAAATCTTTGAAAACATTCTGCCATACCTTGAAATCGAATAGAGAATCCTTTATACTGGAATGCATGAATTTGGAAATCGGAGGTGGCATCTATGAGGATCGAGGGACAGAAAATACTGGTGGTCGGCACCGGCGTAAGCGGAGCAGCCGCCGCAGAGCTGCTTGTGAAGAAGCAGGCAGATGTGACGCTCTATGACGGCAATGAAGGGCTGGACACAGCCGCCTTTCGGGAGAAGCACCCGGCCCTCGAGGGGGTCCCGCTGATTCTCGGGGAGCTGCCCCCGGAGCAGGCAGGGGAGTTTTCCGTCGCGGTGTTAAGCCCCGGTGTGCCTGCGGACCTCGGCGTGGCGGCGCTGCTTCGGGAGCGGGGAGCGCGGATCTGGGGCGAGATCGAGCTCGCTTACTATTACGGGAAGGGGCGGCTGTTTGCCATCACCGGGACCAACGGGAAAACCACGACTACGGCGCTGACCGGAGCGATCCTTAAAAATTATTACAGGGATGTGCGGATTGTCGGAAACATCGGGATTCCCTATACCTCGGAGGCGGCGTCCATGACAGAGGACACGGTGACCGTGGCGGAGATCAGCAGCTTTCAGCTTGAGACGATCGATGCGTTTGCCCCGGAGGTGTCCGCGATCTTAAACATTACGCCGGACCATCTGAACCGCCATCACACCATGGAGTGCTACATCCGCGCGAAGGAGGATATCACGAAAAACCAGACCGGGGAGCAGACCTGCGTGCTCAACTGCGAGGACGAGGCGCTGCGGGAGTTTGGCGCGCGCTGTCCGGCCCGTGTGGTGTATTTCAGCAGCAAAAGAAGGCTGGACGACGGCTTTTATCTGGAGGGAGAGGATATTTTCCGCGCCAGGGGCGGCAGATCGGTGCATGTGGTCAACGTGAATGAGCTGAATCTGCTGGGACGCCACAATTACGAGAATGTGATGGCGGCGGCCGCCGTGGCGGAGGCCGCAGGCGTGCCGATGGAGAAGATCGTGGAGGTTTTGAGGACCTTCACGGCGGTGGAGCACCGGATTGAGTATGTGGCGGAAAAGCGCGGCGTAAAGTTTTACAATGATTCCAAGGGGACGAACCCGGATGCCGCGATTCAGGCAGTTCTTGCGATGAAGGGGCCGACGCTTCTGATCGGGGGCGGCTACGACAAGGAGGCGGAGTATGATGCCTGGATTCAGGCCTTTGACGGCAGAGTCAAAAAGCTTGCGCTGATCGGGCAGACGGCGGAGAAGATCGAGCGCTGTGCCAGAGAGCACGGCTTTTCGGACATCCTGCGCTGCGGGACTCTCGAGGAGGCCGTGCGCGCCTGTTATGACAGCGCAAAGCCGGGGGACTCGGTGCTTTTGTCTCCTGCGTGCGCGAGCTGGGGGATGTTTGCAAACTTTGAGGAGCGGGGGAACTTGTTTAAAGAGATTGTGAGAAATCTGAAGGAGTAATGTCGGTGGTAAAACGCGAAAAAATCGGAAAATCCATGCGGTATTTTGATTATAATCTGCTTTTTCTTATTATTTTTCTGCTGTGCTTCGGACTGGTGATGGTATACAGCTCCAGCTCTTACACCTCGATGAGAAAGTACGGGGACGGCGCCTATTATCTGAAACTGCAGATCCGCAATATCCTGCTGGGGCTGATTCCGATGATTATTCTGACCCGGACGGATTACCGCAGGTGGAAAGGGCTCGGGGTGTTGGCCTATGTCGGTTCCCTTGTCCTCTGCCTTCTGGTCTTTGTGCCGCAGTTCAACAAGAGCTCCCACGGCTCCTCTCGCTGGGTGCAGATCGGGCCTGTCAGCTTTCAGCCCTCGGAAATCGCAAAGATCGCGCTGATCGTTTTTCTGGCGGCTCTGATCGAGAAGATCACAAAGCAGATGGGAAAATTTTCCACCCTCGTGAAGATTGTCCTGATCATGGCGCCGCTCCTTGGGGTGGTCGCGATCAGCAACCTGAGCACGGCGGTGATCATTTTCGGCATTATGGTGTGCATGCTGTTCGTGGCGAGCCCCAAATATGCGCAGTTTATCCTCGTAGGCGCCGCTGGGCTGGTGTTTGTCATTTTTTTTGTGGCGTTTGCCGGATACCGGGGCGGGCGTGTGGAGGCGTGGCTGCATCCGGAGACGGCGCCCGCCAAGGATGTGTACCAGACGAATATGGGACTCTACGCCATCGGCTCCGGCGGACTGTTCGGCAAGGGCCTCGGGGAGAGCCTGCAGAAGATGGGCAATGTGCCGGAAGCGCAGAACGACATGATTTTTTCGATTATCTGCGAGGAGCTGGGCCTCTTTGGCGCGGTCTGTGTGATACTGCTGTTTGTCCTTCTGATCTGGCGCATGATGGTGATCGCCAACAATGCGCAGGATCTGTTCGGGGCGCTGATTGTCACGGGCGTCATGTCCCACATCGCGATTCAGGTGATACTAAATATAGCGGTGGTGACCAACACGATTCCGAATACCGGCGTCATCCTGCCGTTTATCAGCTATGGCGGGACCTCTCTCATCTTTCTGATGGCGGAGATGGGGCTGGTGCTGTCGGTGTCGCGGGGAATCCGCCTGGAGAAGATTGACTAATGCCTATGATCAGAGATAAGAGAAGGAAATCACGGAAAAGAAAGAAAATACTCACCGCGCTGCTTTTGTTTGTTCTCGTGGCGGCTGCCGCAGGATTTACGGTGGTGAAGCTGTTTGTCGTGGAGCGGGTAGAGGTCGAGGGCAATGTGCTCTATTCCTCCGACGTGATCGAGACGGCGGTCTTAAACGACAAATACTCCCGGAATTCGCTGTATGTGTTTTTGAAGTACCGGTTTGTGGACACGGAGGCCGTGCCCTTTGTGGACACCATGGAAATCACCTTAAAGGATCCGAAGACACTGCACATCCGGGTGTACGAGAAGGGAATGATGGGCTGTCTTTACATCCCCTCCATCCGCGAGTACGCCTATTTTGACAAGGATGGCTTCGTGGTGGAGACCTCGGAGAGAAAAATAGAGGATGTCCCGGTGATCTCCGGCATCGACTGTGATCAGGTGGTGCTCTATGAGAAGCTTCCCGTAGACGGGGACAGGCTCAGGGAGCTCCTGACGCTGACGCAGGCATTAAGGCGCGTCGGGCTGATTCCGGACTCGATTGCCTATGGGGTGGAGAACGGGCCGGCGCTGGTCTATGGCGGGATTACTGTGCTCATGGGCCAGCTGGATGTGCTGACGCAGAAGGTGGAGCGGCTGGAGAAGATTATGCCGAAGCTCGCCAATGAGACGGGGACACTGCATCTGGAGACGTGGACGGAGGAGACGACAGACATCGTGTTCCGGCGCGCAGACTAAAAAAAATTTTTTTCCTGTTGATTATTTTTAAAAAAGATTATATTATAGTCTATAGATGTTTACTTGGATTGTAGAGGAGGAAGAACCATGCTTGAGATTCGTACCACAGAGGCAGACACGAGCGCCAAGATCATTGTGATCGGCGTCGGCGGCGCCGGGAATAACGCTGTGAATCGCATGATTGATGAAAATATAGGCGGGGTGGAGTTTATCGGTGTCAACACGGATAAGCAGGCGTTGCAGCTGTGCAAGGCCCCCTCTTTGATTCAGATCGGTGAGAAACTGACCAAGGGGCTTGGCGCGGGCGCGCAGCCGGAAATCGGCGAGAAGGCGGCGGAGGAGAGCGCGGAAGAGCTTGCGGCGGCTGTCAAGGGTGCGGACATGGTGTTTGTCACCTGCGGCATGGGCGGTGGGACAGGCACCGGAGCGGCGCCGGTGGTGGCGCGGATTGCCAAGGAGCAGGGCATCCTGACAGTCGGCGTGGTGACGAAGCCCTTTAAGTTCGAGGCAAAAAAGCGCATGATTAACGCCGTTTCCGGGATCGAGCGGCTGAGGGAGAGCGTCGATACCCTGATCGTGATCCCCAATGACAAGCTTCTGGAGATTGTGGACAGGCGTACCTCCATGCCGGATGCCCTCAAGAAGGCGGACGAGGTTTTGCAGCAGGCTGTGCAGGGAATCACGGACCTGATCAACCTGCCCGCGCTGATCAATCTTGATTTCGCGGATGTTCAGACCGT
>CAZNQZ010000045.1:0-10862 GCA_964575245.1 uncultured Lachnobacterium sp.
AAACGTCCACTCATGCCCCATGGATTCATGGAAAAATTCGACGTCCACGCCGTGGGCACGAACCTCCTCAATGTTTTTGCAGGTCGTCTCGTAGTGCCCGTCATAATCGCCGCAGGAAACAAACAGCAGGCGGAAGGTCTCCGCAAATTTTTCCGGGTTCAAAAGAACCGGCCTGTAATCGGTCTCCTCGTCCTCAAAGGAAAGCCCGCCGCTGAAAATGCCGGCCCAGGCGAACAGCTCGGGATAGTGGAACACGATCCGCTGACTCTGGATCGCGCCCATCGACAGCCCCGCCATCCCACGGTTTTCCCTGTCCGCAATCGTGCGGAATGTCCGGTCGATATGCGGCACGCAGTCGAAGGCCTGCTCTCTGTCAAAGGAGCCAACCCCCGGATTGTCTCCGCCCTCCGGCAGAAACGCATAGCCCGTCGTCATGACGATCAGCATCTCCTTCATCCGCCCCTGTGCCAGCAGATTGTCGGCGATATTGGCAATCTTTCCCTGCCAGATCCAGCCGTTCTCGTTCTCGCCGCCCCCGTGCTGCAGATAGAGCACCGGGTAGCGTTTCTGCGAGCTGTGGTATCCGGGCGGCGTGTAAACGTAGGCAATTTTTGTGCGCCCTGTGACACTGGATTTGAAATAGGTCATCTGAAGGGTCCCGTGGTTTACATCGCTCAGCCGGTACTCCTCGCAGTCCTGCTCCGGCACCTCCACAAAATTGATTGCGCGGAAACATCCGTAGCCCACCGGCGCCTGCGGATTGACCACCCTCGTGCCGTTTACATAGTATTCATGATAGCGGAATCCCGGCGGCACGTCCGAAAGCTCCGCGGTCCAGACGCCGTCCTCGCCCGGCTTTGGCTTCATATCCACCCTCTCCGAGCCCAGAATCTGCACCTGCACGGTTTTTGCACCCGGTGCAAAGAAGGTAAAGCAGACCCTTCCGTCAGGATAGCCCACCGCCCCGTGGGCGCTGTCGCGGTACTTCCCGGCCGGGTTGCCCTTCTCGTCGGTGGCGAGGATGAGCTGCTTGTATACCGGATCAAAGAAAAGGATCTGCTCGTCCAGCGTCTGCGCAAAATCCAGCCCGGCATTCCCCACTGCCTCCGCCTGGGGCACCTTATCCTGTGCCGCGGTGTCCAGGTTTTTCACAAAGAGCTGCTCCGCCAGCTCCCGCAGGCTCTTTCTCCACACCTTCCACTCGTGCCCGCCCGGATAGGAATTTCTGAGGCATGCGATGCCCATCTCCTGCATCTTCGCCTCGTACTCCTTCTGCTTTTCCAGAAGGCCCGTCTCCATATCCCCGCAGGAGAGATAGATCAGGTTCATTGCATGTTCCTTCTCCCCGATGATCACGTCCAGCGGATCGTAGCCCACACCGGAGAAACAGGCGAGCCACGAGAAGAGATCCTTGTGCTTTGACACGGTGAGCGCCGCCTGCACCGAGCCCAGGGAAAGCCCTGCCATCGCGCGCCCGCTGCGGTTTTGCACCGTGCGGTAATGCGCGTCCACAAAGGGGATCACATCCCCCGTCAGCTCCCCGTCGAAATCCCCCGGATAGAACACCGGGTCCTCCCCAGGCTTAAACGCATAGCCGCAGCAGATCACGGCAATCATGGGCACACACTTTTTCTCCGCGATCAGATTGTCGAGTATCAGATTCAGCTTTCCGTTCCAGATCCAGCCGGTCTCATTCTCCCCGACACCGTGCTGAATGTAGAGCACCGGATAGCGCCCCTGCGACTCATCGTAGCCTGGCGGCGTGTAGATGTAGCAGCTCTTGATGTGCCCGTTGACGTGTGAGCGGTATTTGCGCAGATGCACCAGCCCGTGGGGCACATCCTTTAAATCGTAAAAATCCACGCCGTCCTCCGGCATCTCATAGAAGTTGATCGCCTCAAAACAGCCGTAGCAGACTCCCGCGTCCGGACTCATGACCTGCACGCCGTCCACATACCAGTGGAAATAGTGAAAACCCGGATACGCGTTGTCCGCCGTACCCTCCCACCAGCCGTCCTCTCCGCGCGCCAGCGCCAGCTTCTGTCCCCAGTTGACCTCCGCCTCCACGCTCTGTGCCTCCGGCGCAAAAAAACGGAAGGTGACGGTACTGTCGTCATTGACCTCCACGGCCCTCGGCACATCTACATAGTGCAGCCCTTCAATCCCCTTTCCCGGAGTCGCCCGCACCTCTCTGTGCAGCGCGTCGAAAAAGATTGGCGAAAGCTCCATTGCATGATTAACCCCCATTGCAAAATCCCCCTATTTTTTATTTTTTATTTTGAAATAAATCTGGTACGGCTCGCGCACGACCTCGTTGAGCTTCTTGAAGCTGATGCCCGGGTCCTGGTTCTCAGTCCTGTAAAACGTGCGGAAGCTTCCCCACTCCCTCTCGGTATCCGCCGAGAGCTCATCCTCCGGCTTTTCTGTCTCCAGATACAGAATCCGTTCCTGCTCGGTGAGGCCTGCCAGCACATCCGGCCCGTAGCGGAATGCCCCCATCGTATCGTCGTCCGGCAGCGGAATAAATTTCAGCCCGATGGGGAAGGTCACTACCACAACATCCTGATCACTCCAGTTTCTGGTGATCTTCACAAACTGCGCGGTGTCCCCCGTCTCGGCAAAGAGCCCGTCATTGACAAACACCTTTGCATTTCTGCTGATCCAGTCCGGGATGCGCAGGGCTAGTGTGAACTCCGCACTCCCTTCCATGTGCAGAGTAAACACATACTTTTTAAATTCCGGCGTGTTCGCAAAGACAGCCGCAGTCTCGCTCACCTTCTGCGCAGCATTGTTCTCGCTGGAGGTCTGCAGGCTGCCGTTCATGTGATCCTGCCACTGGGTCAGCCGGACCGTCTGCCCGCCCGCGTCAAACGTGACCTCGGAATTCGCGTAGCGCGTGACCAGAAGCTCATTGCCATCCTGATAGTACATAAGCCGGTTCCATGCGGCGTTCGCCTGAACCATCGTGCCATGGCAGCAGAAGAAGCTGTCCATCTCGCCCGCCCAGTCTTTACGGCTTCCCGCCTTCATGGGCAGGAAATAAGTCAACAGGCCGTTGCCGCAATAGGTCTGCGCCATAATGCCGTTCTGGATATTGTATTCAATATAGTGCATGTATCTGCTGTCCTTCGTCTGCCGAAACAGGAATTCGGCCAGGCGGATCATATTGTACACCGTGCAGTGCTCCTGATTCTTATCACCGAGCCTGCGTTTCAGCTTTTTCATCGGCGTCCAGATTTCTCCCTGCGTCTGCCCGCCGGTCGCAAAGCAGCCGCGGTCGGTCACCGCACATTTCCAGTACATTTCCACTATCTTCAGCCACTTCTCTTCCCCTGTCACCTCGTAAGCGCGGGCGCAGCCAAGAACCTCCGGGATCGTGGTGTTCGCATGCATATTGGTGAGAACATCCCGCCCCTCCAACAGCGGCTCAAACAGACGTCTGCGGTAGTAGCGCTCCATCAGGGATTTATACATTTCTTTGCCCGTAATGCTGTAGAGCTGCGCCCAGATTTCCATCATGCCGCCCGTCTCCACATCTAAAATGTCGTCAAATTTTTCCCTCGTGTAGCTGCCGCTCCAGCGGTCAAACCATGCGGCAAGCTTCTCCGCGATCTCCAGCGCGGACACAAGCCCCATATATTGATAAACGTCGATCAGGCCCATGAAGAGCTTGTGCAGATTGTACTGCGGCGCCCAGATCATTCTGCCCTCGGCAATCCAGTACAGGTATTTCTCGGGGATCGGAGCCGCCCACTCGCCGCCGTTGTCCCTCTGGCACTCAGCGAGCTCCTCCAGGATTGCGGCTGTCTTGGCCTTCAGCTCTTCGTCCTGCACTTCCTCGAAACGCAGCGCCGCAGCAGAGAGCCAGTGTCCCAGAAAATGCCCGCGGATCTGGCAGGTTGCATCCTCCCAGCCGCCCATGATCTCCTTTTCATCTCCCCGCGTCGTGTGCCGCCCTGCCTCGAGCTTATAGTTGCGCAGGAGCTGATGGTTGGTGAGTCTCATCAGATACTCCCGGTTGCGGTTTTCCCGGCGCACAAACTCGCCCTCGGTCAGCCGAACTTTCGTTCCTCTCAACTGTTCCATTTCATTCTCCTTTATCGTTGTACCTGCTGTCTGCAGATAGAAATCAAACGCTCTCTGCCTCCGTGACCCGCTCGTAGGAGTAGCCTCTGTCCGGTGTGAGCGCTGCCGCCCGGATCTCAAAGTACACAACCGCATACTCGTCCAGCGTCAGCCGGATCTCTACACTCCCCTGACCGGGTATGAGCACGGCACTGTCGATCTGCGGCTGTGCTGCCCTTTTCAGAAGCGCGGTCTGCGCCTTCGAGGGATTCGCGGGCTCTCCCAGGTCATGCCAGAGACGCAGGGGATTGCAGCTCTTCTCGCTGACCGTCTCGGTCAGCAGGCAGCACCGGCTGCCCTCCGGCGCGGGAAGCGTGAGCGCAAGCTCCAGCGTGCGGCCGCTGCGCGTCTTCGCCGCGTTCCACGCGACACCGCGGAAACTGCCGTCCTCCATGCGCATGATCACGGCACTGTCATCCCGGAACACGCAGACACCCGGCTGCCTCTTGAGCCGCTTGAAGAAGGCAAAGCTCCAGAAGGTCGGCTTGGGAATACCGCCGTTCGCCACGAGCCCGAACCCCCCGTGGAAGGGCGTGAAGGGCACGCCGTGCTCCTCAAAGATATCCCCGAAGGTCCAGTAGGAATAAGACTCGTTGTCGTCCCCCAGGCGCGAGAGCTGGTGCGCAAGCCATGCCGCATTCTTGTTGGTGTCATGCAGCGGGCAGTTCGGTATGTAGGAGCTGTTAAACTCCGTAATGTGGATCTCCTTCCCGCGAAACTGCGGGAAGCTGTCCACGATCTCCCGCGTCGTGTGAAGGTTGCGAAAGCCCTCCTCCGCGTCCATCAGCTCTGCGTAGCCGTAATGTCCGGACGGCTCGGGCAGCTCGGTGGTGTAGTGATGCCTCGTCACAAAATCGGGCGCAAGGCTTTCCTTCACACAGAATTCCAGAAACTCCCGAATCCACACCTCGTCGTTGACGCCGCAGATCGCCGGTCCGCCCACCCGGAAACGCCCGTCCACCGCCTTGATGGCCCGAAACGTCTCCGCAAAGAGCTTAAAATATTCCTGCATGTCCGCATGCTCCCAGAAGCCCGGAAGATTCGGCTCGTTCCAGACCTCGATCGGCCATGTGACTACCTCATCCGCGCCATAGCGGTCCATAAGATGACGAAGTGTTGCCTGCACCAGCGCGTCCCACCCCTGATAATCCTTCGGCGGCGTGGTATTGCCCCTCCAGTAAAAGATGGTCTGCGTGCCGCTGGCAAGCTTCGCCGGCATAAAGCCCAGCTCCAGAAACGGCCGGATGTTAAGCTCCAGATAGCGGTCCATGACGAGGTCGAGATAGGTAAAATTGTACTCGACAATGCGCTCGCCGTCCCTTTCCTGCTCCTGATAGATTGCCATGTCATCCGAGAACAGTCCATGCCCGCGGATGTAGGTAAAACCGATTTCCTCCTGCACGAGCTTTAACTGCTCCTGATATTCCCGCTGGAGCGCCAGCCCGATCCGCCCGGTTCCCACGCAGTAATCCACCCGGTTGTGAAACTCAGCTCTGCTGTCCTCTGTAATTCTTATGGTTCGTTCTTCTGTCATAACTCTGATCCCCCCTCCTGTTGTTGAACATCAGTTGATGCAAAACATCATAGATAACCTGACACATTCAGCTCCAGCGTCTCTCCCTGACGCAGCGCCACGCTCCTCACCTGACCGTTCACATGGATTTCCGTGTCAAAGGCGCGCTTCCCGCGGATTTTGCAGGCAATGACCACTCCATCCTGCCACTCCATGTCAACCTCCGCCCCGCTGTACATCACAAGGCCTCTGATTTTCCCGCTGCTCCAGCGCCCGGGGAGTGCCGGGAGCAGAATCGTGCGCTCTTTGCTGCTCTGCAGAAGCATCTCCGAGATGCCGGAGAGCGCCCCGAAATTCCCGTCGATCTGAAACACAAAGCCGGGTCCCGCCGGGTGATTGCAAAACCGGTTCGGAAACGTGGATTTTTCAAACAGTTTCCTCAGATTTTCCCACGCCCGCTCCCCGTCGCCCAGCCTTGCGTACATGTTGACAATCCACGCACAGCTCCAGCCGGTGTGCCCGCCGCCGTGGGCAAGACGCCTCTCGAGGGTTTTTGCCGCCGCCCGCGCGAGCTCCGGTGTCTGGTCCGGCGTGATCTGGCAGGAGGGGTGCAGCGCATACAGATGCGAAATATGCCGGTGTCCCGGCTCCTGCTCCTCGTAGTCGTCCCACCACTCCACGAGCTGCCCGTGCTTTCCGATTTTTAATTTCGGCAGCGCCGAGAGGATTTCCTTCGTCCGCTCCGTCTGCTCATTCCCGATCCCCAGCTCGGCTGATGCCTTCAAATACCCGTCGAAGAGATCTCTTAAAATCTCCGTGTCCATCGTCGCCCCGGCGCACACGCAGCCCGACATGCCGGAGGGCAGTATATAGGTGTTCTCCGGCGAAACCGAGGGGCAGGTAACATACTCCCCCTGATATTCGACCAGAAAGTCATGGAAAAACAGAACGGCATCCGCCAGAACCGGATACAGTTCCGCGAGAAATGCCTTATCCCCCGTATAGCAGTAATGCTTCCAGATATGTGTGGACAGCCACGCCGCCCCCATCACCCAGTAGCTCGCCGGAAGGTAGATATCCTGCGGCGCGCAGTCCGCCCAGATATCCGTGTTGTGATGCGCCACAAAGCCCCTGCAGCCGTACATTTTTTCCGCAACCAGACGGCCTCTCTCCCGCATCCGCTTCAGATGGTCAAACAGCGGCAGATGGCATTCCGGAAGATTGCAGCTCTCCATCGGCCAGTAGTTCATCTCCGTATTGATATTGATCGTGTACTTGGAATCCCACGGCGGCGTCATCGAGGCATTCCAGATCCCCTGCAGATTTGCCGGAAGACTCCCGGGACGGCTCGAGGCGATGGCGAGATAGCGCACAAACTGAAAATAGTCCGCCACGAAATTCAGCTCCTCGTCCGTCCCGTCGCCCAGCGCAAAATCCATGCGGTCATGCAGCGCGCGGTAGTCCTCCACATGCCCCCGCCTCAGCGCGTGGTACCCCTGCGCCAGAGCGCGCGTAAGCCTCTCCCTGACAGCCTGACAGAGATCGCCCTTCTCATAAAAGGAGGTCTCGATCGCGAGATACAGTACCACCTCGTCAGCGTTTTCCACGAGCAGATGCTCCCCGATCACGCGCACACTGCCGCCGACAGCCGACGCCTTTAGTCCCGTCAGAAAGCGCACGCCGCCCTCGCCGGTGTTCCCCCACATGTAAATTCCGTTCTCGTCCAGCTTCCCGGTCCCGTCGTAGTAACGGTCCCTGGACAGCATCGCGGAAAAGCTGAGCGCACCCGCAACCGAGGAGGTAAACCGCATCGCGATCACCTGAGCGGGACAGGAGGCGAAATACTCCTTATGAATCTGTGCGGATTCCACGCGGCAGGAGGCTTCTACAACTCCCTCCTCCAGATCCAGCGCAAAGCAAAAATCCCCGGCCGGCGCATAGCCCCAGTCGAGGTACAAATCCCCCGCCGTCTGGTAGGGTCTTTCACTCTGCGGTGTGCCGGAAAGCGCAAAGGTCATCAGCCTCTGCGCCTCGGCAATATTCCCCTCCTCTAAAATCAGTTTCCGAATCTCGGGCAGATACTCCCTGGCGCTCGCATTGCAGCGCTCCTGCGGCCCGCCGTACCAGATGCTGTCCGCATTGAGCTGAATGCGCTCGCGGTTCTGGGAGCCAAAGATCATCGCTCCCAGCCGCCCGTTTCCGATCGGCAGCGCCTCATTCCAGTCTGCCGCCGGTCTGTCATATGTAAGCTTCCCCATATTTCTCCCCAATTCAATCCCTGTGGTATGTAAACTCCATAAAATCCGCGTACCCGCCGGTCATCTTCCTGGACTGGTAAAACAGCCCGAACCGGCACCCGCAGAAATGGTCAAGGCGAAACACAAGCGGATGTGAAATTCCAAGCCTCTTCCACCCGTCTTTCGTCTCCACAAAAAACTCTGCGTGATCCTCCCCGTCCCGGTAGTCCGCGACGCAGCGCAAGCGGGCCACAGGCCCGTCCAGCGCAAGCCTCCCGTGCTCTCTCTCCGGAGCATTGGGCTCATCCGGCGATTTTGCGAACATCACCGCTTCATAGACACCGCCTCGCAGTGTGACCGCGATTGCACCGTAGCAGCCGAGGAAGGCTGTGATTCCCGCACAGTCCCCTTCCCGTATCCCGGAAGCGTCCACCTCTACCTCCGCGGAGCTCACCGGCTCCGCCGTCCTCTGCGTCAGAATATTGTACGCCTGCGTCAGCTGCTCACAGACCTTGCCGGAATGCAGGCGGAGTGCCCCCTCCCGCTCCGTGACGGACCAGAGCCCATCCTTCGGGTTGTGGTTCCACTGCCACACCGGCTTCAGACGGATTTTCCCATCCGCATCCGGACTGTAACGGAAATCGTCCGAGGCGAAGAGCGGCTCGTAAGCATAGTCCGGCCTCGTGCTCTTCACTGTGAGTGTGAGCGGAATCCGCCCGTCCGCGCCGCCGAATACAGGCATACGGTTCTCCCAGTGCATCGGGATCAGCACCGGAATGCGTCCGACGCCCCCTCGGTCCTGAAAGAGAATGCCGTACCACGCTCCCTCCGGCGTGTCTACAATTCCCCCCTGTGCCACACCGGCGTGGCGGTAGCCCATGTCGTCCGCCACTACGTCGCCGCCCGTGAACTCGCCCTCCAGCGAGTCCGCCGAAAAGCACGCCTCGGTCCGAAACCACTCGCTCCTCAGGCTGTGAATAAAAAACACATAGTATCTGCCGTCGATCTTGTACAGGTGCGAGCCCTCATAGCCGAGGGACGGGTGGTCCTTATCCTCCACGATCACGCGGTCCAGGCCACCCTCCTTCGGGCCGTCCAGCTCCGGCGTCAGCTCGGTCAGATGGATCTGTTTATTCCCATACACAATGTACACACGGTCATCGTCGTCAAACAGCAGGGAACAGTCGTGGTAAAATCCCCTGACCTCCTGTTTCCTCCACGGGCCCTCGATGTGTTCGGCACGGTAGAGATAGGTTTTGTGCGTGTCGTTGGCGACAAAGCAGACGTAAAACGTCCCCTTGTGCCAGCGCAGAGACGCCGCCCACATGCCCTTGCCGTATATATTGCTGTCCCCGGTGAGCTTCTGCGCGTCTGTGTCATCCAGCGTATCATACACATAACCGGCGATCTCCCAGTTTGCCAGATCATAAGAGCGCAGAATGACACCTCCCGGCATGAAGTGCATCGTCGTGCTGATCATATAGTAGGTATTGTCCACCCGGATGACGTCAACATCCGGGTAGTCCTGTCCGATCAGCGGGTTAGTGACAGTAATAGAATTATCCATGCTTTACTCCTGTATCATCCTGCTCGGGTCGACCAAAGCCCAGAAGGACGGCTTCGGCTGATAATCCTTGTCAAACAGGGCCGGGAACTGCTCCGACTTTCCGTCCGCGCCACCGCCCAGATCCGAGGAGCTCTGCAGCCACGAGAACTGATCGGTCACGCACCAGACGGTAATGCCCGCCACGTCTACGATGTCCTTCTCCTCCAGATCCTTCAGCTGGTCATACCACCCCTTGTACTGCTCCGCCTGCTTTTTAAACATCAGCTGTTTGGATTCCTCGGTGCCGTCATAGGAATTGTTCACATTCCAGTCGAACTCCGTCAGCATGATCTTATCCACATACTGGCCGTAAATCCGGCCCGCCGCCATCATCTCGAGTTCGGACGGCCCTGAAATGCTGTAATGCGCCTGCATGCCCATGCCGTCAATTCTCGTGCCGACGCCCGGCTCTCCCTCCTCGTCCTTTACTGCCTTTAAGAGCTCCTTGATATTTCCAACCTTGTTGGTGGAGCAGTCACCGTACTCATTGTAGTACAACTGAACATCCGCCGGGGCGTACTTGTTCGCGTAGCGGAAGGCGTTCACGATGAACTCCTCACTCTGGTAGATGGCCCACCAGTTCGAGCTGGGATTATCCGTGTCCTTCCGGTAGCCCTTGCCGTCGCTGCAGGCCTCGTTCACCACATCCCAGCCGTAATACATGCCCTTGTACTTGCTGTCCTCCCCGCAGAAATGCTCTAAAACGTTCTTGATATACCACTCCAGACGCACGTCCATCACTTCCTTGGTCACTAAGGGCTTGCTCTCGTCGAAATCCTCGTGGAAAAACCACTCCGGCGTCTGCGCGTGCCAGACAAGCACATGGCCCCGCACCTTGATATAGCTCTCCGGGTGCTCGTTGTTCCACTCGAGAAGCTTATCCAGAATTTTATCCGCGTGAGTGAAACTCAGAATCGGCATCTCCACGGTCTCCCCGTTCAGCTCGTAGGACATCGTCCTCGCCTTCTTCGCGTAAGTGTCGGCAAAGGAAAACTGCGGCTTGTTCTCGTTCTCAAAGGTCACTGCATTGAAATGCTCGTGGACAATATTCATCGCCTGCTCGTTGTTGATCAGGGAGCCGTTGATCACGCAGCCGACGATCGTGTCCTCCCCGAGGCCGTCCTTGGAGGCGACCGCCTCCTTTAAGTTGGTCAGCCCGGTTGACTCATATTTCTTTTCCCACGGCTTTGCAGTTTCACTCTCCGACCCGCTCTGTGTCTCACTGCCCCCCTGACTGTCCTGCCCTGTGCCGCTCTCGCTCTGCGTGCCATTGGACGGCGTCTTCTGCGGCCCGCAGCCTGTGACCAGCATGGTCCCCAGCAAAAGAACCGCCAGCAATCCGTTTACTTTCTTTCTCATAATTTTGATTCCTCCCCTGTCT
>CAZNQZ010000046.1:0-10679 GCA_964575245.1 uncultured Lachnobacterium sp.
ACATCGTATCCTACCACCTCTAATCCGGATTGACTGCGATCCCCTTACGTGGTAATCATAATTCTCCGCGACCGCTCGATTCATCTTCTAACCGTTATAGTGGCAAAACTTTCCGTTTACTGACAATTTTCCAGTGTCAAAATCTCGTCAAAGCCCGTGATGGCGAACACCTCCCGAATCTCCCGACTGACGTGCTCCACCACCATGGTCCCGTCCGAGCGGTCCATCCGTTTGGCCGCCGCGAGCAGAACGCGAAGCCCCGCAGAGGAGACATACGCAAGCCCCTCCATATCCAGCCGAAGCTCCGCCGTATCCGCAAGCGCCCCGTCCAGAAACTGCTGCAGCTGCGGCGCCGTCTCCGTGTCCAGCCGCCCGGCCAGCCTCACCGTCAGCTTTTCGCCCTCCCGGCTCTCCTCGATAGTCAGCCTGTTCTTACCCATACCAAAACCTCCTGTGCCAATCTTTCAACATTAATCAACATCCCACTGCGGCCTCCGCTCAAACCCTACATGATAGGTAACTTTTTCCATGACAAGCTCGTGCTCCCCGATCATGTAGCGCCCCACTGTGACGTCCTTTGCGATGATCACACCCTTCGGATACTCGTTCAGACAACGGTTCAGCAGGGCTGCCTGACGCTCTTTGGACTCCTCCGAAAGAGGATTATTGGGGTTGACGCTCCCGACCGTGACCAGCTTGACATAATGGATATCCGTCAGCGTCTTTTTTTCCCGCTTATCCA
This sequence comes from uncultured Lachnobacterium sp., assembly GCA_964575245.1. Lineage (GTDB taxonomy): Bacteria > Bacillota > Clostridia > Lachnospirales > Lachnospiraceae > Roseburia. The sequence goes on from CAZNQZ010000046.1 coordinate 743, forward strand.
TTGGCCTCTCTTTCCCGTCAGATTATTCCTGCGCGCCGGAAAGCAGATTGTTGTATTCCGCCTTCTTGTCCGTCAGCTCCTGATCCACCTCCATCAGCCTTTTCTGGGCGGCAACGGCAGATGCCTGTGCCTTTGACATCGCCTCATACTTCTCCTCACCGCTCGCGTAATCCGCAACCTCCTCCGTGCCCCGGAATGCCTTGAGGCTGAAAATGCTTGACACACTGCCGGATGAACCGCCGTCCTGCTCCGAGTCCGCAATCATTTTGACCATGCTCTCTGCCTGGGACTTCATGCCATTCCAGCTCTCCGTCACTACGCTGAAATTCGCGTCCGCGCCGCCGCTTTCCTTCTGCTCGTCCGTCAGCCTTGACATCTCCAGACTGTACACGCTCATCTGAGAGTCCGCCACGTTTCTGAGCACCGCAAGACTGTCCTGCAGATTGTTGGACGCCGCGTTCCTGCGTGTCTCAATCGCACTGATTTCCGACCGGATTTTCTTCAGCTTCTCCGCGCGCTTGCGGGATGCCTCCGGCAGCTCCGAGCCGTCCGCATTCTTGATGGAGCTTCCCACCAGCGCAGGCGCCACATTGGCTGCCATCATATCCAGCACTCTCGCCAGCCCCTCCGGTATGCCGTGGTTGGTTGCTCTGACGTCAACATGATATTTTGCGGAATTGTCGGAGGTTCTGGTGTTTTCCTTGTGGGAGCTTACGCTTCCGCTGATGTTGACCTTCACAAACCAGGCATTGGCCGAGGCGTTCATGGATGCGCTCATATCCGTCGATGACTTCGAGCACTCACTCTGCTTGACCTCCATGTCAAAGAGGACATTCACCTCATCGATCTGTAAATTCGGAATGGGCACAATCGCCAGCAGGGGGACATTGACCTTCAGCTCGTCCAGACTGCTGGTGCCGTCGTCGTTCGGCGTCTGTTTCTCATAGGAAAAAGCCACCGTCCGCGCCTTCCCGCTATTTTCAAAGCCAACCCGTTCAATAAAATCCGCCGTGGCATTGGCGAGCAAAACGCTCGCGTCGGCTGCCGCAGTAAGCGGACCTCCGATCAGCATGCCCATGTCCAATCCTGCAAATTGTTCTGCTATCGCCATATAGATATACCTTCCTTTCCGCCGCCCCCGCGGCATGCATTAAACTTTTTTTCTGAGAAATTTTAATAAGGAATGCAGCAGCCTCTTCCATCCCAAAACCGTCCGGCCCGCCTCATAGGAGGTAAGCCTGATGTCCTCGATCCATAGTGTTTGACGCACTGCCGGGCTGTCCTTGCCGTTCCCGTCCGCCTCCCCCTCCATGGACTCCAGGAGCAGCCGAAGGTTCAGCTCCGCCGCCAGCGCGGCGAAGTATTCTCTCAAATCCTCCTCTGTGGGTCGCTGCACATCCATTTTTGTATCCTCTCTCTGCCTATTCAAAGTCCTTATCCAGCCCATAGAGAATTTCCCGGTCTATGATCTGCTCCTGATACTCCATGATGCGGTTGATGATACCGGACTGCGCCATGAGATATTTGTCGCGGTCAAACTCATGCGTGTCCTCCTCAAAGGCATCTCTGCTGATCTGCTGCAGGCGCTCCTGCTCGTTTATCATGTCAGAAATCTTCCGGTTCAGCTGCTTTAACCGGGTGATCTTTGCCCTGAGCTGCCGGTTTTCCAGCGCCGCGCTCTTCTGCTCGTCGCTGCTCAGATCACCGTTTAGCGCAACCGGAGTCGTGTCCAGCTTTTTCGCCACCTGATTCGCGCTGAGGGAGTCCGTCAGCCTGAGAATTCCCTCTGTCGCCGGGACAGAGGAGACCTGCAGCTTGTAGCTTACCTTCGGCAGAAAGTCAGAATCCCTCTGGGACGGAGAGCAGATGCGCGCCCCGATCGTTGTATCCCTCGTCTCCTCGTTGACCACCGCCTTGACCTCCGTTGAGAAGCTGATCTCCGCCTTTTCCACGTTCAGGCCATTCACCGGAACAATGGAGAGCAGCGGCACCTGCAGCTGCAGGTTGTCCACACTGTAGCCCTCCTCCGCCTCCTGCCGGATCTGGTCATAGGCGAGATTGATGTTGTTTAAACGTATCGTCTCCTCCTGACCGTTCTGCCGTGAGGTTCCCATACTTTTAATTGCCTCCACAATCTGCGCCTGCAGCTGTTGGTTGGATACCGCCAGCGCATGCAGCGGAGCGTATACGAGCTCGTCCAACGGGATGAACTCACTGTCCATAATCGCTGCTCCCTGTGCTCCGGCCGCACCGGAGTCAGGCGTATTCGTCCGGTAGGGCATCGCTTGCCTCCTCACTCATCTTTACAAAATATGATCCTGTCCCGCTTCTCCCGTGTACGCGTCGATCCACATCACATGGCAGCTGCCCGGCATGACTGCAAAAACATCCGACCGCAGCCCCGCATTGTACTCCTGAATGGACACCTCGTCATAGACGCACAGCCGGTTGTGGTTCGCCGGATGATAGATAATCCCCGAATAACCCATGCGGTGAAAAATATCCGCCAGCTCCTGCTGGGTTAAGGGACTTGCCGCAATATCCCGGTTCACATATCTATTTGCATTGTTGTGAACATTCCTCTCGTGCATGAGCACAAGCCGGAACAGGTCGTTGTTCACCCCGTCCGGGTCGTAGACGCCGCCGCCCATACCCGCATCCGCGCCTGCATGCACAAACAGAACCGTGCTTCCCTTCTTTAACACCGTCACGCTGCAGCCGTTCAGGGGCCCGGACGTAAACAGCGCATTGCCCTGTCCGATATCGTAGGCGACTCCCAGCGCCCCCCGCTCTCTCGGATTGAGCACGGCATAAAACGGCACCTCATTGCTGAAATACATTTCGCGGGTCAGCTGGGACATAAGCCTGTTATTTTCTATCCCTCCGATCCGATGCGCAAGCTCCTGTGCATTGCCGTCTCCCGCCTCGTCGTTGTGCTTCACATGATATTTGGTCAGACCATTCTCCGGTACCATCCGAAAGCCGTATAACAACGGCTCAGCCAAAACCGACAGATCTCCGTTTATCAGATTGCGTGTGATATCTCCCATAGCTTTCTCCCTCCTTCTCTTTCACTCCCTCATACTTTTCTCAGATTATCCGCGTGAACCGGGCTGCAGATGGCGCGGCTTCCGCCCTCGTTGGCGTCGATCACCACGCGGTCTCCGCTCGCGGATTTGACGATCCACACATCCCCCGCGACCCAGTCAGGAATCGGCTTCCCCCCATAGTAGGAGGCTCCCGGCACAATCCGCACCTTATCTCCGGGCATAAAGCTTTCTGTCTGCTCCGTTCCTGCCTCCGGCACGGCCTGCGGCCCGGTCTTGCTCTCCGAGGCCGCATTTCCCATCGCTAAGGAGACATCCCTGCGAAAGCCGTCCATGGTGCAGCCCGCGTCCAGCCCCTTCCACAGATGGTCCGGGTCCCCGTGTGCGGAGGCAATGCCGCGCGCATTCCCCTCCTTATGGCTCACGATGACTCCGTCGCCAAGGGGATTTAAGTCGAACCTTTTGCAGAGCATGGCAAACAGCTCCACCGCCGAAGCATAGGTGCGCTTCACCACCGCGAGGGCCTGCTCCCTGTCCGAACAGGTAAAGCTTGATCCCGCAGTATAGCGGATACAGGCCGGCTCACACATCTCCACGCCGATATGGGTGTTGTTGGAGGAGCCTCCTCCGTGCCATCCCCGATGGTTCCACGGAAGTATCTGGATCACATTCCCGCTGTTGCCATCGATAAACGCGTGGACACAGGCGCGGCTGCTCTCCGGCTTGTTACTGTTTTTTGCGAACACCTCCGCAGAGGGCTGCGGACACCCGACACTGTGCAGCATCAGCCCCCTGACCACAATCTTTTTTCCTGCCTGATAGCAGGGATTTTGGGTGGCGAATTTCTCCACAAGTTCCATTTCCTATTCTCCTTTCACCTATCGCTGTATTTGGTTGCGCCCCTACCATAACCCGCAGAGAAAATGAATGCCACAAATTTGGCGCAAAGACCAGCGGAGAGGGCGAAATGACAATCGAGCAGGGGAGATTTTTCGCCCCTGCTCGCCGCGCGGCCCGCATCCGCCACTGCCGGAAATTTTCCATTTGCGGGCCTGCGCATGACAAAAAAAGTGCCGGGACATTAGTCCCGGCACAAATCACAAAGTAAACTACCGCACAGCCTTTGCGGAAGAGTTCGTATTTTATTTTGGCTTTTTTGCATTCGGATAGATCAGTTCCATCCGCTCATCATGGAACCTCTCGTCCATGAGCCTCTGCCATGCATGCTGCGGCGGCAGGAATTTGCTCCGCTCGTCATAGCGTACCAACGCCATGCACGAAACTATGACATTACAGAGCATAAAAACGACAAGAAGCCATGTGATGATTTTTCCCGGCTTAACCGGACATTTTTCGATGAGGCAGGAAAAAAACCTGTACAGTTTCTTAAACCACACGACCGCTGCAATTCCCCAGAAAAAACAGAATAAAAGATTAATCCTGCCTCCAAGGTTAAACTGGTAGGCGCTGTAATCCCAGAAAATCTTACCGAAGAAGATCTCTGTAAAAACACTGCAGATATATTCAAAAGTACCGCCCAGAAACACGCCGACACAGAACAGAAAGCTGCTTGACCGGTTCCGATATTTATATAGCAGAAGTGTCGCACCCGCAAGGCCGATTCCCCAGACTACGCTGAACGGCCCCCACACGAGGCTGCTCCTGCTCATCCAGATGCCGGTTGTGATCCTGCAAAAAACAGTCTCCACAATATCTCCGAGAAACGCCCCAATTACGAACAGCAAAAAAAGCTTGTAGAAACCGCACCCCTCCGCAAATACACCTGTCTTAACGACAACAGACTCCTCCTTCGTCTTCGCGTCAGGATACGCCCGCCGGATACGCCTATCTACCCGCCGGTAAATCCACTTGCCGAACCTTGTACTGATGCCGGTCAGCCAGTCGTCCACCGTCTTCCAGTTTTCCTGTGCCCTGCTCCTCCCCGATAAAATGACCAGAGAAGCGAGGACATCCAGAACCACGAGTCCGAGAGCCGTCAGAATCAGAATCCGCCCCAGCAGCCCCGGCAACAGATTCAGCAGAAAAAGAAGAACCGGATTGCCCAGCTTCATCGCCAGAACACCGAGCATCCCCCAGAAAACAGACATCGGCACACAGATATAGCCGTCAAGATTGAACTTAACTCCGGAGTAATCCCACCAGCGCTCATGGTATATTTTCTCGACTAAATGGCCGCTGGTCCACTCGATGAGCGTCGCCAGCACCGTACCTCCAATAAATACCCAGAACGCATTCAGGCCCACCGTAAAGACCGTCAGGATTACAGCCGTAAAACCGTAAATAATACAAAATGGGCCATTGACCAGCCCACGGTTGGAAAACCGGCGCTTTTTTAACGCCGTAGCGACAGTCTCCATCACCCAGCCCATGAAAGAATAAAGGATAAACAGCCATAAAAGTTCAAACATTGTATAGGTCATACGTCAATTCCTCATTTGTACGGTTTTGTCATTCCGCAGAAAGGCTTCCTTTGCAGCCTTTGCCCAGCATCTCCTGCAGGGATTTATAAACCTTTTTGCGGGTGATCTCCACCAGCCCCAGCTTTGTGATATCAATGAATCTCGCCGGGACAGAGTCCTTTTTCAGCTCCTCCTTCAGACAGGAAATCAGCGCATCCTGCTCCTGCCCGCTCTCCATATTGATGAAATCCACAAGAATCATGCCGTTGATGTTGCGCAGGCGGAGCTGCCTTGCGATCTCCTTTGCCGCCTCAAGATTTACGGCGAACAGTGCCGCCTCTTTTTTTGATGTATTTTTCCCGCTGTTCACGTCAATGACCGTGAGCGTCTCTAAAGTCTCAATAATGATGTTGGCTCCTGAGGGCAGCCAGACCCTGGATTTCAGCAGATTGTCCACCGTCCCGCGAATGTTGTAGAGTGCGGCCAGACTCACGGCAGGGTCGTTGTACAGCTTTAGTTTTCCGCCCTCCAAAAGCGCGGGCAGCATGTCCCTGATCTGATCGTACAGCGCGGGCACATCCGTGTACACACAGTCCACATCGGAAAGCTCCTGCCCCTTCAGACGGGTGAGAAATCCCGGCAGATGCCGGTGCACCAGTTCCCCCGGCATCCGGTGTATTCCAATGGTCAGAATGCGCTCATACTCCGCAATCACCGCCTCAATGTCCGCCCGAACCGCCTCATCACTCTGCTCACCGGCATTGGTGCGCAGTACCAGACCAAACCCCCTGCTCTCATGCCCCGCGCACACATCCGCCACCAGCGCCGTAAGCTCTGCTGCCCGCTCCCCGCCGATCTTGCGGGACACACCGATCCTCGTATTGTCCGTGGTGAGGAGACAGCAGATTCCGTGGATGGTCAGCTTTGCGGACGCCACAGCATCCTTTGTCTTCACCGCGTCCCGAACCACCTGAACCAGCAGCTCGTCACCCTCACAGACCATCTTTCTGGCGGAATGCTTTTTCACATAAATCGGAGACCGAAAATCCTCCAGCGGCAGATAGCACTTTCTCCCTTCGCAGATCCGCACAAAGGCAGCGCGCACACTGGGAACCACCTTCTCCACATAGCCGACATAGATATTGTCCACAATGGTCTCCTCCTCCGGCGCAAACATCTGCAGCTCCACGAACTCCCGCTGTCCGTTCAGCACAATATACGTCGTATAGCAAGCGCCCCTGTGCTCCAGCTGCGTGATAACCACGCGGTTCATGGGATCAGCTCCCCCAGCTCGGAGAGCGCGATGAGGCGTCCGTCTTCCCTCGCGTAAATTTCCGTGCGGTGAATCTGGATGGCCTCCTCACGGTGCAAAACCCCGCTTTTTTCACAGACGGATGACAGGACAAGCTCCGGTTTCACGTTATCGACGCTCCCCGTGGACACCGAGAGCACAAAGACCGGCGAGCCGCAGTCCTCCACCTCAAAACGGTACACAAACGGCTTCAGGTCCAGCTCACGCTCACCCTTTTTTGTCTTTTTGAGCAGGACAAATTCAGGCTTATCCCAGAACTGCCGCCGGATGATTTCCCTCCATTCCTCTGCGGAATGCGGGCTCTCACAGCCCTCCCGGTAACTCAGCCGGTAATCCGCCGCGGCGACGATGGACATGGCAGACTTTGCGTGTTCGGGCAGCTTCACGTAGGAGAGGATTTCCACCCCCTCCACCATCACAGCGTTAAGCGCCTCCACCGCCTGAGCGCTGGACATAGTGGAATTTACCTCAATGTCCAGATACTCCCCGTCACTGGTCAGCCCCACGCCCAGGGGCGCGGCGAATGACATGATCTGGTGGGGGCTGAACCCCTCCGAGTAGCAGATGTCAATATTCGCCCGCCGCATCGCCTTCTGAAAATACCGCATCACGTCCAGATGGCCGACGAACTTCATGACACCCCATTTGCGGAACTTAATCCGGATTTTCATGGCACACACCTCCCCCGTACTGTTTCGCGCCGCAGCCCGAGCAGCGCGCCCGGCAGTTTGGCGTGACATTTCCGTTCATAGCCGCGCGCCACTCCCTGAGAAGAAATTCCCTGCTCACTCCGGCGTCAATGAAATCCCATGGAAAAATCTCATCCTCGCCCCGCTCCCTCGTGTTGTAAAATCCAATGTCAACGCCGCAGGCATCAAAGGCATTCAGCCATCTCCCATAGTCGAAGAAATCCGACCACGCATCGAAGACTCCCCCGTGCCGGTACACGTGCAGGAGCACATCGGAGAGCCTCCGGTCGCCCCGCGCCAGCACGCCCTCAATCACCGTGACGTCCGCCTCATGCCAGTTGTACCGCATGCTCCTGTGGTTTAACTGCTCCTTCATGTGGTCATTCACAATCTTCGCCCGGCGCAGATACTCGCCCCTCTCCTGCATGGTGGCCCACTGGAAGGGCGTGAAGGGCTTCGGCACAAAGAAGGAGGTGCTGATCGTGATCTGGCATCTGCCGTTTCTCTCCTCCTTCGGGACGGTCTCGTAGTAAAGGGCCGCAATCTCGTTGGCAAGCTCCGGAATCGCCCTCATGTCCTCCTCCGTCTCGGTGGGCAGCCCCAGCATAAAGTAGAGCTTTACCTTGTTCCAGCCCCCGGCAAACGCCTGCCCCGCCCCGCCAAGGATGTCCTCCACGGTCAGGCCCTTGTTGATGACATCCCGCAGGCGCTGCGACCCCGCCTCCGGCGCGAAGGTGAGACTGCTCTTCTTCACGTCCTGCACCTTTTTCATGATGTCCAGAGAAAATGCGTCAATGCGCAGGGACGGCAGCGATATATTGATGTGCCTGCTGCTGCACTCCCCGATCAGATAGTCCAAAAGCTCTCCCAGCTGGCGGTAATCCGAGGAGCTCAGAGAACTTAAGGAGATCTCCTCATGCCCGGTGGACGCCAGCATGGCAAACGCCTGCTCCTTTAAGCGCTCCACCGCCTTCTCCCTGTTCGGGCGGTAGATCATTCCCGCCTGACAGAAGCGGCAGCCGCGGATGCAGCCCCTCTGAATCTCCAGCACAACCCGATCCTGCGTGGCCTTTAAGAAGGGCACCACCGGCTTCTCCGGATAGACGGCATCCGTCAGCTCCGTCACTACCTGCCGCCTCACCCGCGCGGGAATGTCATCTGCCAGCGGCAGGAAGGAGGCAATCGTCCCGTCGGCGTGATAGCGGACCTCATAGAGGGAGGGCACATAGATTCCCTCGAGCTTCGCCGCCTCATGCAGAAACTCCGCCCGGCTCCTGCCCGCGTCCTTCATGCTGCGGTAAAGGTCAAAGAGCTCATCGTATCTTGTCTCCCCCTCCCCGATATAAAAACAGTCAAAAAAATCCGCGATGGGCTCCGGATTATAGGTGCAGGGGCCGCCCCCGATGACAATGGGGTCCGGCTCCGCGCGCTCCGCAGCCAGAAGCGGAATCCCGGAGAGCTCCAGAACCTGCAGCACATTGGTGTAGCACATCTCATACTGTAAGGTAAAGCCGAGAAAATCCGCGTTTTTCACAGGCTCCTGGGACTCCAGACAAAAAAGCGGGATCTGCTGCTCTTTCAGTATCGCCGCGAGGTCCGGCCAGGGCGAGTACACGCGCTCGCACCAGACGTCCTCCCTGCGGTTGAACATGTCATAGAGGATCTGAATGCCCAGATGGGACATTCCGATCTCGTACACATCCGGAAAGCAGAAGGCAAACCGCAGTTTGCCCTCCTTCTCCTTCACGACGCTGTTGACCTCGTTTCCGATGTAGCGCGCCGGTTTCTCTATTTTCAGTAAAATCTCATCACTCAATGCCGGTTTTCTCATTCCGTCCGTCCTATCTCTGCGCCAGCTCCGTGGCAATCTCATTCCAGGTCAGCCCCTCCTCCACCATGAGGATCATGCAGTTGTACATGAAGTCTGAAATCTGAAACTTTAACTCCTCCCGCTCTGTATTTTTCGCCGCGAGAACAATCTCCACCGACTCCTTGACCAGCCCTTTTAAGATCTCATCCATCCCCTGCTGGAACATATGGTTCGTGTAAGAGCCGTCCATCGGGTTCTCCTTGCGCTCCTTGATCGCGTCGTAGACGCTCTCCAGAACCTTTAAAGGATTCTTCTCCACGAATTCCTTGCGGACAATCTCATTAAAAAAGCAGCTCCTGCTGCCGGTGTGGCAGGAGGGCCCCACCTGAGAGACCTTCGCAAGAATCGTATCATAATCACAGTCCGCCGTGAGGGACTTCACATACTGCACATGGCCGGAGGTAAGCCCCTTGGTCCAGAGCTCCTTGCGGCTCCTGCTGTAATAGGTCATCCTGCCGATGTTTAAGGTCGTGTTGAAGGCCTCCTCGTTCATATACGCGAGCATCAGTACCTCATCCGTCCGGTAATCCTGCACAATCACAGGCACCATGCCGTCGGAATTGAGTTTCAGGTCAGCCCACTTCAGATTCGGGGCAAAG
>CAZNQZ010000047.1:0-10592 GCA_964575245.1 uncultured Lachnobacterium sp.
AGGAGCTTGCCCCCGCCGGGACAGTATTAACCCGCCAGATGATCAATCACATGAAGCTCTACCGCGTAGAATATGCACTTGTAGAGGGAGAAGACCCGGTGCCTGAAAACGTCTCCGCCTCACAGGAAACCGAGACGGAAACTCCAAAGCTTCCCAAGACACACGCACAGGAAAGCAAAACGCATGTTCAAAAGGTAGCCTGCTCCGATGTGTTCCGCTGCTTTCAGGTTGCCTATTTCCGCGCGATTGACCAGATGAAGGTTTCCTATGTCGGACTGATTGAACGGAATGAACCGATCGATACAGACGCTTTGTTATCAACCGTATCGGAATTGTATCACTCGCGCTCCACAATTGTAGAGCTGTTTGATATGATCTACAATATGCGTACCATGAAGGACGCCGTGTATTCCCACTGCCTGAACGTCGGCCTCATCTCCCGGATGATCGGACGCTGGCTGAAATTTGAAAAGCCGGATTTGAATGTGCTCACCCTTGCAGGCCTGATGCACGATATCGGCAAGCTCAAAATACCCAGCGATGTTCTGGAGAAGCCGGACGCACTTTCCGATGAGGAATTTTCCCTGATCCGGCAGCACCCTAAGTTCAGCTATGAAATCCTCAGGGACCAGCCTCTGGACGACCGCATCAAGAATGCTGCTCTCATGCATCACGAGCGCTGCGACGGCAGCGGCTATCCCTCCGGGCTGGGACAGGGTCTCATTGACAACTTTGCAATGATTGTCGCCATCGCGGATGTCTACGACGCCATGACCGCGACGCGCTCCTACCGCGCGCCGCTGTGTCCCTTCCAGGTAATCAATATCTTTGAGCAGGAGGGCTTTCAGAAATATGATACGCGCTACATCCTGACCTTTTTAAAACAGATTGCGACGTCATATCAGAGCAATCGCGTCATGTTAAGCGACGGCAGAGGCTGCAACATCGTGATGCTCAACCAGAACGCCCTTTCACGGCCTATCGTGCAGTTCGACGACAACAGCTGTCTGGATCTGTCCACGGCCAGCAAGGATCTCTTCATCAAGGCGGTCGTATAATTTCATTTTCAAAGTATAAGGAATCTCCTGCAAAACCCGCCATTTTTCGCAACCGGTTCTGCAGGAGATTCCTTTTTTCATTCATGAAATCCCTATTATTTTGCCCGCCTCAGGAAACCTTGAGGATAAATTTTTGCAGATCCTTCTCGTCCGCCGCCCGCTCAATCTGGGCGCCTATCGCTCTGAGCTTCTCTTCAAACGCCTCGTAGCCGCGCTCAATATAATAAATATCATCGACAATCGTGACGCCCTCCGCCGCGAGCCCCGCGATTACCAAGGCAGCCCCCGCGCGCAGATCCGGAGCATTCACCCTCGCTCCGCTGTAACGGTCCACACCGCTGATGATGGCGATATTGCTCTCCACCTTAATATTCGCTCCCATGCGCGTCAGTTCATCCACATATTTGAAACGGTTCTCAAAAATGCTCTCTGTCACGGTGCTGGTACCCTCTGCGATGCCGAGCAGCACAGCCATCTGCGGCTGCATATCCGTAGGAAAGCCGGGATACGGCAGCGTCGTTACCTGCGTGTGCAACAGCCTGCCGTCGGACATCACCCGCACGGCGTCGTCAAACTCGCGGATGCGGCAGCCCACCTCCAAAAGCTTGGCTGTGGTCGCCTCCAAATGCTTGGGGATCACGTTCTTCACCAGAACGTCACCGCCCGCCACTGCAGCGGCAAACATAAAGGTTCCCGCCTCAATCTGATCCGGTATCACGGAATACTCTGTCTTGTGAAGCCTCTCCACGCCGACAATCCGAATCACATCCGTACCTGCGCCGCGGATATTGGCCCCCATGCTGTTCAAAAAGTTTGCCACGTCTACCACATGGGGCTCTTTCGCGGCATTTTCTATCACGGTCTTGCCCGTTGCCATGGCCGCTGCCATCATAAAATTGATCGTGGCGCCGACGGATACCTTATCCAGATAGATATGAGTTCCGACCAGATTTCTTGCCTCCGCCACCACAAGGCCATGTGCGATATCCACGCTGGCTCCCAGAGCGCGGAACCCCTTGATGTGGAGATCGATCGGGCGGCTCCCGATGTCACACCCCCCGGGCAGGGCAACCTCGGCCTTTTTGTACTTTCCGAGAAGTGCCCCCAAAAGATAATAGGATGCACGAATCCGGCGAATAAACTCGTTGTCCACACTGACATTCTGGATAAAGGAACCATTGATCCGCACGGTGTGCGCGTCCACACGGTCTACCTTCGCGCCGATCTCCTCAATGGCCTGCAACAAAACATTGATATCTCTGACATTCGGTATATTTCCTACGGTAACGGTCTCATCTGTCATAATCGCTGCCGCCAGAATTGCAAGCGCGGCATTTTTTGCTCCGCCGATCTCGACTTCCCCGTTCAGCGGATTCCCGCCTTTGATAACGTACTGCTCCATTTTTCACCTCATATCGATCTAGTGCATCTGCAAAACAGACATGCCGACACACTAGGCATTTTCAAACAGCCCTACTATCTATACTATTCGTAAAATACCTGATTGTTATTCAAAAAACAAAGTTTCGATATGATTCTATTGCTGCTGCGAGCCTTCCGTCGTGTTTTCCGTCGAGTTTTCGGTCGAATTCTCTGTCTCGCTCCCCTTCGGATTCCTGGTAGTCAGCGGCTGGTCAAAGCGGATTTTGGCAAGCTCCTCGTTGTCGATCGTCCAGTTATCGTCCTTCTGCCAGCCCTCGAGCACCTCCTTGTAGTGATCGTTCTTGCGCTGATCAATGATGGATTTGCGCTTCTCGGCGGTGGCCACCTGATCGGTGTCACTGTCTACCCTCACAAAATACAGCGCAGTATCGGTCTCAATCAGCCCGGAGGTCTCGCCCTCCTTCAGATTCTTTAATGCTTCCATAACCGGGTCCTTCTGCTCTTCATCCCCGGAACCTTCCGTTCCCTCGGTTCCTTCCGTTCCTTCGGAGCCTTCCGTTCCCTCGGTTCCTTCCGTTCCTTCGGAGCCTTCCGTTCCCTCGGTTCCTTCACTTCCCTCGGAGCCTTCCGTTCCTTCGGAGCCTTCCGTTCCCTCGGTTCCTTCCGTTCCCTCGGTTCCTTCACTTCCCTCGCTGTTTCCGTTATCCCCGGTGTCTTCTTTGGACTCGTAAGTCGAATAGGATTCCTTTGTAGTTTCCAGGCTGTGCGCAGAGGCAACACTCTCCAGCGTAGCGCCCTCCGCGGCGAGCTCCTGCACGATATCCTGTGCCGTAGACTTTAACGCCGCAATCTCGTCCTCCGTGTACGCGACCGTACTACCGTTCTCATCGGTATGGGAGTCGATCCGAATCATCAGGCGGGTATAGCCGCGCATGTTCGCCTCTTCGTCCGACACATTCATGTCCGCCTTCTCTCCAATGGCCTTCTGCATCTTACTCTGGATGGTGCACAGCGTCAGAAACTCCTCGACAATGCTCTCCGTTGCGCCCAGCTCACGGCAGGCCTTGCTCGAATTATCGCGCATAAAGGCCGCTGCTGCCTCCCTGATTGCGGTCTTCTCATCCTCTGTAAGCGCGACCGCATACTCGTCCATATGCAGCTGAAGGGTGTACAGGTCATGGAGCGTGTCCATCACGGAATCCTTGAGCATATCCTCCATAGTGACCCCAACGCCGTACAGATCCTGACTCCACACACTGTCCCCGAAATAGATCCGATAGACATCCTCTGCACTCGCCTGCTGAAAACGGCAGTAAAAATTAGCAATTCCCATGGACACATCCGCACCGTCCATCGTCGCAATCACAGAACTTTTATCAATTTCTCCACATCCGGTCAATGCGGATGTACACATCATCCCAGCCAACAATAAGGCAATTACTCTCTTCTTCATGTTTCCTCCTAAAAATTGCTCCAATTTGCTCATAACATTATAAAACTTTTTCTGAAAACTGGCAAGGATTAACTTGTAATTCCAAGATTTTCGTGCATTTCTTCCGTATTTTCCCCGTCCGAAATACTCTTTTCTCCGCACAATAACAAGTACATTTGTTCCAGGAGCTGCTCCAGTATGTCCAATATTTCCCGATTTTTATCCTTCGGTTTTTTATTCAGAGTATAAGTAAAGTAAGGATTTTGCGCATCCGGCACAAATTTCAGCGCATTGCCGCAAGCCGCGGCCAGCTTTGGAATCCCCTCCGGATTCACGCGCGCCCTCTCGTACATCGTGAGCTTAAGCATCTCGTCCTTCTGCACCACATCTCGGATGTAGGTGCGGTGTGCCAGCCCTTTGAGCCTTGCAATCCTGATCAGGTTCTGAACAGATTTCGGCGGCTCCCCAAAGCGGTCGATCAGCTCCTCGATCATTTCGTCCGCCTCCTCCTGCGACTCGATGCCCGCAATCCGCTTGTAGATATCCAGCTTTTGAAATTCGTTCGCAATGTAGGACGCAGGAATATAGGCATCCGTGCGGACATCCACGGAGGTGTCGAATTTTTCCTCGGGGGCACCGCCCTTCGCCTCGTGTACTGCCTCGTGCAGCATTTTGCAGTACAGGTCGTAACCGACCGCCTCCATGTGTCCGCTCTGCTCCGCGCCAAGAAGATTGCCGGCACCACGGATCTCCATGTCCCGCATCGCAATCTTAAACCCGCTTCCCAGCTCCGAGTACTCCCGGATCGCGGCAAGCCGCTTTTCCGCCACCTCTTTTAAGAGCTTGTTTCGCCTATACATAAGAAACGCATAGGCCGTCCGGTTGCTGCGGCCCACACGGCCTCTGAGCTGGTAAAGCTGGGAGAGGCCCATATTGTCCGCATCACTGATAATCATGGTGTTCACGTTCGAGATGTCAAGCCCCGTCTCAATGATCGTGGTGGAGACCAGCACGTCGATCTCCCCGTTGATAAAGCGGTACATAATGTCCTCAAGCTGGTTCTCCCTCATCTGCCCGTGGGCGAAGGCCACGTTCGCCTCCGGTACCAGCGCCTGAATTTTCGCAGCCACCTCATCAATATCTATGACCCGGTTATAGACATAATATACCTGCCCGTCCCTGGCAATTTCTCTGGATATCGCTTCGCGGACCAGTTCCTCGTTGTACTCCATCACATAGGTCTGGATCGGCACCCGGTCCATGGGCGGCTCCTCCAGCACGCTCATATCGCGGATCCCGATCAGGCTCATGTGGAGTGTCCTCGGAATCGGCGTGGCGGTCAGCGTCAGCACGTCCACATTAGTCTTGAGCTGCTTGATTTTTTCCTTGTGCGTCACACCGAAGCGCTGTTCCTCGTCGATGACTAAAAGCCCCAGATCCTTAAAGCCCACATCCTTTGACAGAATCCTGTGCGTGCCCACCACGATATCTACCTGACCCTTTTTCAGATCCGCGATGGCACGTCTCTGCTCTGCGGATGAACGGAAACGGCACAAAAGCTCCACCCGCACCGGAAAATCCTTCATCCGCTGGGCAAAGGTGTCATAGATCTGCTGGGCCAAAATCGTGGTCGGGGCGAGATAGGCCACCTGCTTGTTCTCCTGCACCGCCTTGAATGCCGCACGGATGGCAATCTCGGTCTTTCCATAGCCCACATCCCCGCAGATCAGGCGATCCATAATCTTCGGGCTCTCCATGTCCCGCTTCGTGTCCTCGATCGCGAGCACCTGATCCTCCGTCTCCTCGAAGGGGAACAGCTCCTCAAACTCCCTCTGCCATACGGTATCGGGCCCGTAGACATAACCGTTCTGCTTCTCCCGGAGCGCATAGAGCTCCACAAGCTCCTGCGCGATCTGCCGGACATTCGTGCGAACCTTTGTCTTGGTCTTGGTCCATTCCTGCGTCCCCAGCTTGTTCAGCCTTGGCTTTTTCGCGTCCTTTCCCGCATATTTCTGGATCAGCTCCAGCTGCGTGGCTAGAATATAGAGGTTGGAGCCCCCCGCATACTCAATCTTAATATAATCCTTGATCTTGCGGTCCACCTCAATCTTTTCGATCCCCTTGTACACGCCGAGCCCGTGGTTTTCGTGCACGACATAATCCCCCACCGCAAGGTCGGTGAAGCTCTGGATCTTATTTCCCTCGTAAGTGCGGCGGCGCTTCTTTTTCTTTTTCTCGCCCCCGAAAATGTCGGTTTCCGTGATCACGGCAAACTGCAAATCCGGGTACTCATACCCCCGGTGCACCTTGCCGTAGCACACCATAATCTGCCCCGGCAGCAGCTCATGGCTGTAATCCTCCGAGTAAAAGCTGTTCAGCCCTTCGTTTAAGATGTCGTCCGCCAGACGGCGCGCGCGCGTCCGGGAGCCGGAGAGCAGGATCACGCGGTAACCGCTCTTTTTGTAGCGGGCCAGATCGCGGATCAAAAGCTCAAAGCTGTTGTTGTAGGAGCTGACGCTCTTGACCTGCACGCCGAATACTCCCGTGGAAGTAAGCCCGCAGGGTTTATTGTCCAGCACCGCCAGTGAGACGCAGGAATACCGGGCGATTTTTGCCATGATTTCATTATAGCTGAAGAGCTCCCTCATCTGCCCCGGCAGAATGTAGCCCTTTTCCAGCCGCTGCTTCATGCTCTCCGCATACTCCAGCTCCGTCTGGCGTCCCCGCTCGGCGCTTCGGGACAGCTCGTCGAAGAACACGAGGGTGTCCTCCGGCGCAAAGTAATCCAAAAGCCCCACCCGCTCGCTGCAGAAATAGGACAGATAGGCATCCGTCGTCGTGACTGACCCCTCGCTCCACTCCTCCGCCATCTCCCGCGCCTGCGTGAGCGCACGGTGCGCCTCCTCCGTCTTCATTGATTTTTTAAGCCTGCCGGAAAATTCCTCTGCCTCCGCGAGGAATGCCCGAATCCCCTCCTCGCGCTCCTCCTCGGTGAGTACCAGCTCACAGGCGGGATAAACGGTCAGCGCATCCAGCTGCTCCAGAGATTTCTGGCTCTCCGTGTCAAAGGAGCGGATCGTATCGATCTCGTCTCCCCACAGCTCAATGCGCGCCGGATTCTCCTCCGTCAGCGGAAAAATGTCCAAAATTCCGCCTCGCACGGCGAACTGCCCGATGCTCTCCACCTGATATTCCTTCTCATAGCCCATGCGCACCAAATCCGCCGCAAGCACCTCCAGATTGACGGAGTCTCCCGGCGCCAGACGACGGATGCACGACTGCATGCGCTGCGCCGACGCCATCGTATTCATCAGGGCGTCAAAGGTCGTAACCAGCGTGACATTCCGCTCACAGATCGCCGCCATTGCCATCATCCGCTCCGCCGTCAAGAGGTTTCCGCGGATATCCGACTGGTAAAACAACACATCCTTCGCCGGATAATACAACACCGACGGATCAAAAAAGCGGTATTCCTCGTAAAGCTCCCTCGCGCGCTGCTCATGAAAGGTGACGATCAACCGGTTCTTCCTGCCCATGCCCAGGCCGTATATCATGTGCGGCTTCTGAGCATCAATACAACCGGTAACTGTCACCAGCCCCGGTTTATTCTGTGCCTTCAATATGTCCTCATAGCCGCCCAGCCCGCGCAGCGGCTCCGCAAATGCTCTCACTGATCGCTCTCCCGTTTTTTCGCATTATATTGATTCATGGCAGAATCCGCCTGCCCCTGAAGAATGAGAAGCGCCGCAGACACGGCGTCATCGATGGCAATATCCGCCTTTTTTCTGTCCTCCCGGCTCATGCGGCTCAGCACATGATCGGCCAGATCCCAGTTCTCCGGCTTTTCCCCGACCCCTACCTTGATCCGCATGAACTCCTGCGTACCGATCTCACGGATGATGCTTTTGATCCCATTGTGTCCGCCCGCGCTCCCCTTTTTGCGCACGCGAAGATTCCCGGGGGCGAGACTGATGTCATCAAAGATGACCAAAAGTTCCGATCCGGGATCTAAATGATAATAATTCAAAAGCTCCGCCACGCTCTCCCCGCTGGCGTTCATATAGGTCTGGGGCTTGGCCAGCATGACCTTCACACCGTCAATCACGCCCGTACCGCACAGCGCCCGGTGGCGCTTTTCGCGCACACGGATATGGCAGCGCTCCGCCAGCGCATCTACGACGTCAAAACCGATGTTGTGGCGCGTCCCCTCGTATCTTCTCTCCGGATTGCCCAGTCCAACAATCAAAAACATGCTTTCCCTCTCCCCATCCGAACAATTACAATCAGGGCTATTATAACAAAGACGCCCTCATTTTTCCATAGTATTCACAAAAAAAGAGCCACACATGACGCATGGCCCTTTTTGTACCTATTTCTTTACTTATTCTGAATCGCCGCAAAATCTATGGAGTCCGCAAAGGCCCTCAGATCCTCCTCCGTGATACTGTCCACCTCCCACAGCAGCAAGTTGACAGTGATAAAGAATTCCTCCGAGTCCGCAAGGATCAGGGATTTGACCTCGGGGCGGTACGCCAGCGTGACCTCATCGCCCCGCGCCGTCCGATAGGATTTCTCCTGATAGTCCTCCACGCTCCCAATGTTCAACGCAACCTCATCAAATACACCCTTCGCGCACCGTCTGAGCTGGTAGTTGATCACCCTGCCGTCCTCCGTAAGGAATCGGCCGTCAAACTGAAACGAGCCGTCCGCATAGGCGTATCCTCCGTCGAATATATGCCCCACCTCTGGAAGGGCTTTTGTCATCATCTCCCTCGCCTCGTCGGAATCCCATGCATCCACCAATCCAGTGTGGAGCTTCAGACCGTATTTTTGCGTGATCTCCGCCAATTTGTCCGCCATCTCCTGGGTGTAGACATTATACTCGTAATACGGGGTGCCCTCAAAGCCGGTTGGATTGTTGCCAATCTGTGCCAGAATCTCCCCGTCTTTGTCATACCCGCTCAGAAAAAGCTGCCACTCCCCAAGGGCCTTTGCCTCCGGGCTCTCTGCATAGCCGGACAGGCCAATCAAATCCATCCGCTCCGCCGGCTCCGGCGCCGCGTTCTCCGACAACTCCGGCGTCACGCCCTCGGACGGCTCCGGCGTCACCGGTATCAGCAAATCCCGCAATCCGAGCCAATTGGACGCGATCGCCCCAGCAGGCACCGCGACAACCACCAGAAGCGCCGCGCAGGCTGCCGCCGCCACTTTCCATGCCCTGACACCTCTGTGCTTTGCCTGCTTCCTCTCCTGGTCCGCAATGGCCAGATATCTGGCATCCACATGCTCAAATGCCCGTGCCAGCTCCAAACTTTTCTCCTTATCTCTCATAGCTCCACCTCTTCCTTTCTCAAATGATCACTCAGCCTGCTCCTCGTCTTAGCAAGAATATACTTGACCTGCCGCTTTGTGAGTCCATACTGCCCTGCCAGTTCTTCCGTGGAGTAAAAATAATAGTAGCGCCCCAGAAACACTGCACAGGTTTTCCGATCCAAGGTACCCAGAAAGCGGTTGAGCAGCTCACCCAGCTCCTTTGCCTCCCAGATCCTCTCCACGCTCTGCCGCGTGTCCGGGATGCACTCGTCAAGCTCCACGAGCTGCGCATGCCGCTTTCCTGCTCTCCGGTACTCCAGGCGGTTCAGAGAAAGATTCCTTGCAATCCGGGACAGAAAATATTTGAGGTTCTCCGGAATTGTAGGCGGGATCGAGTTCCACGCCCCCATATAGGTGTCATCCACGATCTCCTCCGTATCACAGCTGTCATATAAAATATTGTAAACCAGATGATGCAGATAGCCATGGTACTTGTT
This sequence comes from uncultured Lachnobacterium sp., assembly GCA_964575245.1. Taxonomy (GTDB): domain Bacteria; phylum Bacillota; class Clostridia; order Lachnospirales; family Lachnospiraceae; genus Roseburia. The sequence goes on from CAZNQZ010000047.1 coordinate 9,684, forward strand.
CTTAGTCTCCTGGATCGCCATCTCTGAGCGGTTTAAAAACAGCTCAACGATTTTCGCATCCTCCATAACGCTCCCCCTCTTGTATCGGTTTTCAGTTGCGTCCGGCTCCTTAACGCCCCTCTGTAACTATAGACAGGGAAATTGTTTCGCGGGACAAAAAAAGGTGGCAGAAATCTGCCACCGGCCTGAAAATTTAATCTCCGAACCAATGCTTGAAGCTGGAAATCTTTTTCGCGCCCTCTATAATATCCTTTTTATAGCGGTCCATGTAATCCTCCAGCTCCTCCACCTCATCCTCCGTAAATCCGCTGTTGCGCAGGATGACACAGTCCGGAACCGTCCCCTCCGCACAGTCCTCTCCGCGCTCAAAGCTCACCGCCACAAAGGGCTTGCCGTCTTTGGAAAGAACGGTGGAATGTGTAATTTTCATTTGGCTCTCATCTCTCATACGGCTCCCCCAAATCCTATCTTTAGAAGCAAAATACTCGTTTAACCCCTGTATCATTATAGGACCAAAGTGGCATATTTTCAAGCAAAATCGGCATTTATGTGAAAAATAAGCCATACACCTTCCGATGCATGACTTATTTTTCTCTTAATACGTGTACTCACGCTGCAGCTCCTGACTGAAATACGCCTGGGCCTGTTTTGTGTAACCGAGTGTGGCTCCGTCTAAGTTGTCTCTGAAGTCGCCCCGGATTGCCCCGGCCATTCCACGGTATGCCTCTGACCGTTTTGTGGAAAGCTTTACTGTCTCGTCCTGCGAATGAAAATCCTGCAGACGGGCAGAAATTCCCACAGATGTCACCTTAAAAATATCCCGCATCTCCATATGTGGCTCGTCCTTCCTTGGAACATATTTTTATGGGTTACATCCTATATATCGGCATTGGACACAGAATTTCAAGT
>CAZNQZ010000048.1:0-10277 GCA_964575245.1 uncultured Lachnobacterium sp.
GGGGTGGTAGGATACGTTGTTGGATAAAGGTGATATTGCCAAAATTGGTAAAGTGGTGATTCCGCTGTGAGATGAGGGGGGACAGCTGCAGGGGTCAAGGTATGGGATCGGCGACATGGTATGCATTTCGCCGGATCTCACAGGCAGGTATGAGAGCAGGATATTTCAACCCAGCTGCCGGGTCTGCATGGACTGGCAGGATGCGGTATTTCTGATGGGAGACTGTCTGGTGACCTACCGGACAGGAGACGGAGGAAAAAAGGGCGCGGTCTGTCAGTTTTCCATGCTGCTGCAGAAACGGGACAGGCGGGTCTGCCTGACCGCACTGCACATTTCCGAGCAGACGGGAAGGAAGTTCTGTCTGACGGATATTATGGAGCACACCTATTATCCGCGGGAGGCCGACATTCTGTATCTGGAATCCGGGCATAACCGGACCTACTGGCACACCGGACACCGGGTCATCGAGGTGACGGGCTGCCTGTCGCACGCCGAGCGTGAGCTGCCGGACAGCTTTGTGAGAATCCACAAAAGCTTTATTGTGAATGTGATGCATGTGGAGAGAATTGTGCGCTGCAGTCTGGAGCTGTCAAACGGCGAAATTCTGCAGATTCCGGTGAAACGGTACACGGAGGTAAGGAACAGGATTACCGCGGCGAAGGGGCTGGGTGAAAAAGAGGGGTGAAGTATGCATTGGAAACAGGTGACGCCGGAACTGGACCGGATGGAGGAGGTCACTGCCTTTTTTGAAGAGCGATTGCGGGCGGCGGGGGCGCCGCCTGCCGTCATCGCGCGCGTCAATGTGGCGGTGGATGAGATTTTTTCCAATATCGCGCGCTACAGCGGAGCAGGCATGGTCCGGGTGGGCTTTCTGGCGGAGGGACACAGGGCGCTTTTGCTGTTTGAGGATGACGGGCTGCCCTATGACCCTCTGGCAGCGCCGGAACCGGACATTTCGCTTCCGGTGGGAGAGCGTGTGCCCGGAGGGCTTGGAATCTATATGGTGAAAAAGATGATGGACCGCGGGAAGTACGCTTATTCGGGCGGTCTCAATCAGCTGATGCTGGAAAAGGAGTGGTGAAATGGTGATAAAGAGGAGCAGCAGGGCGGAGGAGATTGTAAGAACCCGTATTCTGGAACCGTTTCGGGAAAAGGAATACGGATATATCGGGATGGAGTTTGAATTTCCCGTGATCTGTCAGTCAGAGGAAATTTCACTCAGGGAAATCGGCTCCCGCTTTTTGCTCGAGCTGATACAAAATTATGGATGTGAGGAGGAGATCCGGGGGACGGACGGAGCCTTAGTCCGGGTCGGGAAGGACGGGGACAGTGTGTCCTTTGACTATTCCTACAGCCTGTTTGAGCTGTCCATGGGAAAGCAGAAAAGCCTGTGGGAGCTGCAGGGACGGATGCACACGATTCTTAACGTGGCCCAGGCCTATTATCACACCCATGGCTGTGTGCTGACCGGGATGGGGACAAGGCCCGTCCGGCTGGGAGCTGTCGAATATACTTATGATCCCTTTTACAATATGATTCGGGGTTTTGTGAGGGATTTTGCGAGGGAAAAGGATCTGGGAAAATATTTTCCGAATATGTGCTCGGTGCAGACGCATATCGACATCCCCTATGACTGCCTGCTGGACACCTACAATCTGTTCAACCGGCTGGATTTTGTCCGGGGCCTGCTGTTTTCCAATTCTCTGGGGGAGGACGAAAAAGGGAGGACGGTCTACTGCGTGAGGGATCTGATCTGGGAGAGCTGCGGCCTGCCCAACACCGGAATTTATGATCGGGAATTTGCCTCCATGGAGGAGCTGGCGGGGGCGTTGGCCAAGGAAAAAATCTTTGTCAAAAAGGACGGGGAGGGTCTGATTGGGGTGAAACCGATGACTCTGGACAGGTATTTTTGCGACGCGAATGCGGCGGAGGATGATCTCCGATTCTTTCGGAGCTTTAAACGCGTTGTCTTGAATTCCTATCACGTGCTGGAGGTGAGGGGAGACTGCACGCAGCCGGTAAAGGAAAGCCTCGTGACGGCGGCCTTTCATGTAGGGATTGCATGCCGTTATCAGGAGGCGTCGGAGGAGCTTGCATATTTTCTGCGGAAAAACCATATCACGGCCTCCAACTCCCGGCTCAGGAGAGCGGCTGTCACGGGAAAGAGGATCGCGGAGGATGCGGAGTTAAAAAGGCTGCTGGGGCAGCTGCTCTACCTTTCGGCGGAGGGGCTGACGGGGAGAGGCCTTGGGGAGGAGAGGCTTTTAGAGCCCCTGCACAGGAGGGCATCTTTGCTGACCAATCCGGCAAAAGAGCAGCAGAGGGCCATAAATGCCGGAAAGAGTGTGGAGGACATCATCGAATGGTACGTATAAAAGCAGGTGTAGGCATTGTACTGATTCTGCTGCTGCTGGTTTCCGGCAGGGTGGATGCCGGGAATCATACAGAACCACGCGAAGAGCAGACGGCGCAGGCAGCCACGGACCAGATGTCGGAGGATATCGCGGAGATCATAAAACGGGGAAACCTGCGGGTCGCGATTCCGAGTGAGGATCTGGAGGCTTTTTTCGAGAGAGAGGAAAGCGGAGGGCTGGCCGGCATTGACATCGAGCTGGCGGAGGGTATCGCGGCCTCTCTGGGGGTGGAGGCGGTGTTCGACCGCTCATCCGAAAACTATGATGAGCTGACGGAGCGGCTGAAAAGCGGAGAGGTGGATCTGGTGATCGCGACCTACAGCCACAGTCTGGACCGGATACGGTATGTCGATTTCTCGGACAGCTATCTGCAGCTGCGGTTTGGACTTATGGTCAACCGGCAGGCGATGGTGACGCGCGGGCTGGAGGGCAGCCCCGTACCGCATTTAAAGGAACATCCGGAGCGGATCGCCGCGGTGAAGGGAACCTCCCATGTCAAAATGGCTAAACAGCTTTTCGGAGCCTGTGAGCTTGTGGAGACGGAGGATTACGATGAGGCGGTAGAGCTGGTGAAAACCGGAGAGGTATTTGGCTTTTTCTGCGGAGAGCTGGAGTTCTATTCCCAGTATCTCGCGCAGCCGTCCCTGAGGATCTATACGGATACCTATGTCTTTTCGGATGTAAAGGACGAATTTTGTGTAGGGATTCCTCTGGGGCATGAACAGCTTTTGGACTACGTCAACCTCTATCTTGCGACCTGTGGGAGGCTGACGGTTGCGGATGTGCAGGAGCGCTACCGAAGTCGTTAAAAAGGGTTCAGAACGGGAGGCAGAAGGATGAAATTACTGATCAGGGGAATGAAGAGCCCGGCGGCGCTGCTGGCCGGGATTCTCGCCGGTTTTTTGACGGCGTTATATGCAAAGGGTGCGGTGCCGTATCTGCAGGCCGTCAGCACGATCTATACCAGCCTGCTGCAGATGTGTGTGCTGCCGATTGTGTCCTGTGCCGTCGCGGTCAATATCGGGGCCCTCTTCAAAGGAAAATTCAAGGGGCTGTTGGGACGGTGGCTGATTGCGGTCGCCGTCACGCTCCTGCTATCCGCCGGAATTGCCGTGGCATTCTCATTGGCGGCAAGGGATCTGATCCGGCCGGACGAGGAGACCAAGCTTGCCCTTGCCGGGCTTCAGGAGGCGCAGGATTCGGAGGATTCCTTTTTTACGGAGGTGAGCTACTACAGCGAGCCGGAGCCGGAGGCAGAACAGGAGACGGGGTTTTCGCTGATGAGCTTTTTGGTCAATGCGATTCCCACCAATATCTTTACGGCCTTCACGGAAAACAATACCCTGAAGGTGTTGCTGTTTTTCGGACTGTTCGGCATTATGCTCGGCTTTATTGACCAGCGGAAGGCTGCGGCTGTTATGAGGGGGATGGAGGGAATCTATCAGGCGTTCTGCAGCCTGATTGACAAGATCCTTGTGTTCCTTCCGCTGGGGCTGTGCGCCATGATCGCGGTTCAGTTTTCCAGGGAGGGAATCTCGGGAATGATTGGCCCGCTGTTTGTGTTGATCCTGCTGATCTACGCGGTTCTGCTGGCGATTATTCTGATCTCCTTTGCCGTTGCGCAGTGCAGCGCGGGCTGCAGTCTGCGGGAGCATATGCGGGCCATCAGGCGGACATTTTTCGTTGCAGTCGGCACAGGCAGCTGTATTGCGACGGTCTCGGTGGCAATGGACGACATCCCGGAATATTTTCATCTGGACAAGGGGATGGCGCGCTCCCTGATGCCTGTGGGGATCACGTTATTTCAGAGCGGGGTGGTCGCCTGTGCGGCAGTGGCAGCCATATTCGGAAGCGTGCTCTACGATGTGGAGCCGGGGGTTCACATGATCGCGCTGATTCTGGCCGGCTCCATTATGTACTCGTTTTCGATTGTGGGGATACCGGGGGTTCTGGCGGTGTCCATGCTCGGAATGCTCCTGTCTCCGGTGGGGATTCCCAGCGAGGTCATCGTCCTGCTCTATCTCGCCATTGTCCCGGTGATCGATCCGCTGTCCGTGTTTGCCAGTGTGTACTCCAACATTGCAATCACTGCCGTGGTGGCCGCTGAGAGGAAAAGGCGCAGGAAACAGTTGAGAAGAAAGCTGTTTCTCGCTATGATGGGCATTCCGGTGGCGGCGGTGGTGGCGGTGAGCGCTGTCTCCCTGTTTCAGTTTGCCGAGGCAAAGAATCTGATTGTCCGGAACAGGGAGGAGGAGAATACGGGGCTCTACGAGACGAATGTCGGCATACTTACGGATTCCACGAGGGAGAGTCTGAGTGTCCTTGCGGAAGCTTATGCGCAGGAAATCAGCGGCAATATGAAAACCATCGAGGATACCGTGCGGCTCCTCGCAATGGGGATTGCGGATCTGTACGACGGCGGGGCAGAAGGGTCTTCCGGCTTCCCGGACAGCTGTGTCTATCTGCAGCCGGGGGTGGCCTTTGAGTCAGTTGAGGCGGAGTTTATGCGGGTGAAGGGAGCGAGGGACCTGATCGACAACGCGGCAAAGACCTACCCCGATGTGTCTGCAATCTACTATGTGACGGAGAGCGGTATGCTGCTCTCCAATATTGAGGTGGACTACCGTGCGGGCGGGGATAAGATTGACCGCAGGAAACGGGATTGGTACAGGGGGGCGGTGAAGGCGAAAGACGTCTACTGGACGGAAATTTATCAGGACGCCCTCTCCGGGCAGCAGGCGCTGACCTGCTCCTGCCCGGTGCGGGACAAAGAAGGGGTGATCTGCGGGGTCATCGCGCAGGATATCTATCTGGACCGCATCTGCAACGCGATTCTGACAGGCAGCCCGGATCTGTTTGCCTACTCCTTTATCGCGGACGAAAAGGGGGAACGGATCGCGGAAAACGGCAGCTCCGGGGATCTGGAGATCGAGGAGGAGGTGCAGCTTCTCATACTTTCCGCGGAGGAGAATTCCGTGGAAATTTATCCGGACAAGCAGGTGATCCTCGGCCATGCGAGAATACCGGTGAACGGCTGGAGCTTTTTTGCCCTCATGGATTACAATGCCATCACGGAGCCTGCCAAACATGTAGGAGAGTCGATCGCACGGAGCAACGACAGCTTTCTGGACTTTCTGGACGACCGGATCCGGTGGGTGTGCGTCGCGTTCCTTTTTGCTGCGTTTGGCATGCTCGCGCTTATTTTTCTGGCAGCCTCGCGGCTGGCAAAAAAAATTGTCCGCCCGGTGGAGGAGCTGACGGAGGGCGTGGAGAAGATCAGTACCGGCAATCTGGATTATCGTCTCACGGTTCAGTCGGAGGGTGAAATCGGGGAGCTCGCGGCAGCTTTTCAGAAAATGACCGTTGACCTGCGGGATTACATTGGCAATCTGGAGCATGTCACTGCCGAGAAGGAGCGGATCGGGGCGGAGCTCGACATCGCGAGGAATATTCAGAAGTCTATGCTGCCCTGCAGTTTTCCGGCTTTTCCGGACCGGAAGGAGTTTGACGTGTATGCGACGATGGAGCCGGCGAAGGAGGTGGGAGGCGATTTCTATGACTTTTTTATGGTGGACGACGAGCACCTTGCGATCGTGATTGCAGATGTCTCCGGCAAGGGCGTTCCGGCGGCGCTGTTCATGGTGATCGGGAAAACGCTGATCAAGGACAATACCCAGCCGGGCCGGGATCTGGGGGAGGTCTTTTCCGAGGTCAACAATCTGCTGTGCGCCTCCAACAGCGAGGGGCTGTTTATCACGGCCTTTGAGGGGGTGCTGCAGCTTGCCACCGGGGAATTTCGGTATGTGAACGCGGGGCATGAGATCCCGTTTCTTTGCAGAAGGCGCGGCAGATACGAGCCGTTTCACGTCAAAGCAGGCTTTGTCCTCGCCGGAATGGAGGACATGAAGTATTCCTGCGGCCAGTTGACGCTGCATCCCGGCGATCAGCTCTTTCAGTACACGGACGGCGTGACGGAGGCGGCAAACCGGGAGGACGAGCTCTACGGGATGGAGCGGCTGGGCCGCGTGCTTGCCGCCTCCGCAGGCCTTTCGCCGGATGAGCTGCTCCCGAAGGTGAAGGAGGACATCGATGCGTTTGTGGACGGTGCCCCCCAGTTTGACGATATCACGATGCTGTGCCTGGAGTATAAGGGACGGCAGGGAGAGTGACTGGCGGAAATCAGCGTTTTTTAAGGAAACGCTGATTAAATCAACGTTTCCCAGAAATATATTGACAAACGCGGACTATTATGATAGTCTGGACTATAGAAATAGTCTGAGGAGGGGCTTATGAAAGAAAAACTTTTTGACAGCGAGGCTAAGGTAATGGAAATTATATGGGAGAAAAGTCCCGTTTCAGCAAAAGAAATCAGTCTGATTGCCGCCGAAACGATTGGATGGAACAAAAACACCACCTATACCGTGATTAAGAAACTGGAAGCAAAGGGTTTTATTCACCGTGAAGATCCGGGGTTTATCTGCACGCCCCTTGTATCACAAAATCAAATGCAAAAGGCGGAGGCCGCTTCCCTTGTAAAGAAAGTGTTCGGCGGCTCCCGCAGGGCTCTGTTTTCTGCTTTGCTTGAGGATGAGCCTTTATCGGAAGAAGAAATCAATGAGCTGCGCAGGCTTATTGATCACAGGTGACGCCTATGCTGCAGGAATTGTTTTATTGGATATTTAACATGAGCATAACAGCTGCTGTAACCGGTATGCTGATTATGCTCGTCAGACTGGCAAAAAAGATTCCGAGAAGGCTTACGGTGTTTCTTTGGATCATCCCGTTTCTGCGAATGACCCTTCCATTTGGATTGAACAGTCCTTACAGCCTGATGTCATTATTATCCAAAATCACTACAAAAACAATCGTTGTGTATCAGCCGGCGGATGATATAGCCTTTTCAATGACGAATAGTATTATGGCAGCGGAATCGTATTTTCCAATCACATATAAGGTCAATGTCCTTGAACAGATATTTGGCGTGGCCTCCGTTATATGGAGCATTGTTTCCCTGGCTATCCTTCTGATGCTGGCAGTGATATATGCTGCAACGATTTTTGAAATCAGGGATTCGACGCATGAGAGAGAGAATATTTATTATTCAGATAAAGTCATATCGCCTGCGGTATATGGCATCGTAAGACCAATGATTATATTGCCCGTATCATATAAGGGCAGGGTTAAAAACAAAGATATTGATTTTGTTATTCTGCATGAGAAAACCCATATACGCAGCTGGGATAATCTGTGGCGGGTTATGGCCTTCATCATTGTTGCTCTGCACTGGTTCAATCCGTTTTGCTGGCTTTTTTTAAAGGAGTTTCTCGCAGATCTTGAATTTTCCTGCGACGAGCGTGTCCTTGCAAGGCTGGGGGCTGATCGCGCTAAGGATTACGCGTCGTCCCTGTTGGAAAGCAGGCAGGGAACGACCGTTTTTGCCTCTGCATTTGGCGGCGCAAAAATACGCACGCGAATTGAGCATATATTGTCTTTTAAGAAATTGACATGGCTTTCGCTGACGGTATTTGCGGCATTGATCGGAATCATTTTCTATGTGCTGCTGACAAACGCAGGTTGAAAAGTGTCAGCTCAGTTGCCAAAGGCAAATTTTGCATGAGCTGATGTTCACGGAGGGAATGAATATGAATAGCAAGCGGTTTCAACGATATTATCTGTTTTCCTGCATCGATGTTCTGATCGCCTCGTATTATCCTTTGTCAATGGGGGTCCGGGTAATCAGGGATATGATTGTTGACGGGACGGTGTTCAAAGAAAACTATCCCAAATATATCATACCGTACACCCCAATGTGCATTGCGATGATTGTTGCGGTTTTCCTGATGCCTTTGTGTATTCGGCTTTTTAAGAAGTTTGCTCTTGTCGGCGGCGCCTCCATAGCGGCAGGTGTGTTCTTCGCAGTCGAGCTTCTGTTTGAGCGCAAGGTTGTCGTGTCAACAGCTGAAACCGTTACGAGGCTGGAAGACTGGCAGATGTTTATGTGCTATGTCCCCCCGCAAGGGTGGGGGGAAACTGTAACTACCTATAAGACGCAGACAGCCGTTGATATTCTGATGGGAGATTACAATCCTGCCTTCAAGCTGCATTTTTACATGATTTCTGTTGTGTTGGTTTTTACCATTCTAAACTGCCTGTATGGCTTCGGGCATATGGCAATGACCGGTGAAAAGAGACGGCTCAAATCACTGATATTACAGTCGGTTTGTTCCCTCACATTTCTGGGCCTCTGTATTCTCGCCTGTTTTACGGCGTTTTGGAGAGACGGCAGCATTGAGGTATCTCCGTTGTCGGCTGCGTTAATGGCGGTATTTTTTGTCCTTTTTGGTGTGACCACCGGGGTGTTTGCCGGCTCGTTTCTTTTGGGAAAACGGAAATTCGTTTCGGTTTTAATTCCGTCGTTGACTGCCTCCGTGATGACGCTTTTTATGTATATCGGCGAAATGATTCTGCTAAACGGGCATTTGTATCGCTTTGGCACTGGGGTTATTTTCAACTCCATATCCGGAATTGTTTTTGCTCCGATCGATCTGTTCCTTATCGTGGCATCGGGGGGCATTACTGCTGGGATATTTATTTTACTCAATGGGGGCCAAAAAAATTTAAGGAGAGGTGATAAAATGAAAAAGAAAGACATAGCGGTTTTAACTGTGCTTGCGCTGCTCATTTTAGCTGCCATAGCGTTCGGCGGCAATCAGATTATACGCGCCACCGGCAACTGCGGCACTACAAACCCGGGAGGCGCTGACGGAACGCAGTCGGCTCACAGCGCCGTGCAGCTTCTGGAGAAAATATCCGATACGGAGGAATCCTCCTATCGGGTTGGCGCCGCCTTGCCCGCTGCGGATCTTTCTTCTGTCGGACAGGTACTTTCCGACAGGATTGCGCAGGAGTGGGATACCTATGACCGCATGACGGAAGAACAAAGGCTTGCGTCAAGTAAGTTTTGGGGAAATGTATATATTCAGACCGATACCTGGGGCGAATGTGAGGAAGCAATTGGCTTTGACGTGGATAATCCGCTTGAATCCTTAGACTGGCTGGTCAGGGAAGCATATTTTGGAAGGGGAAGCTCCGGTTCGGACACTTCCAAAGCTCACGCGCAGGCAGTCGCTTATGCAACGCGAAATACCGATACAACGGTTCATAATATTAGGATTACCGCAGACTACAGGCTTGGCAGCGTTCAGATCACGTTGACAGCGACAATTTCCGCAGATGCCGGATACAGTACCGGCTGCGTCTGCAATGGGTATGCATCCTACGAAGAACGCACGGTTGCTGCAGGCTCCGGCATTCCCGTGTTGATCGTGACCACCGACGAAGCGAATAACAAGGGATACTATAACGGAGACTATTTCGACCCATCCGCCTATTGGGTGAAGGATCATGCGTTTTACGAGCTTCGTGTATTCGGAGAGGAAACGGATAAGGAGGAGATTCAGACTGTTCTTGACCGTATCCTTGCAGAAATATAGGGATGATGCTCCTGTTACCTTCCTGAATCTGCCTCCTGACACGCGAAATCTGCTTCTTGCCTTCAGAGGGTTTACAGGCAAAGCAGGATTCTCTATACTTGTTGCTGCGAGCGGCCTTCAGGCCGTGAGTAGTAACAGAAGGACGGAGGTATACGCGGATGTATGTTGATGTGTTTGGTAAAAGGATTTATTATGAGGTATATGGAGCTGAAAATGATGACACTCTTTTATACCTTCATGGAGGTCCCGGAGCGAGCTGTCTGGATTTTGTAAATCAGGCAAAGGCTTTGGGTAAAAAAATGAAGGTAATCATTTTTGATCAGCTGGGTGTTCTTCGGTCTGAGGCCATTGCTGAAAATGAAGATTACAG